>PFPU01000135.1 GCA_002793215.1 Flavobacteriales bacterium CG_4_10_14_0_2_um_filter_35_18 | reverse complement strand
TCAAAATCTAATGTGGTGGCAACTTCGTCGCCATAAATGTTTAATCCGTCGTAGCCTGGTGAAGATGGGGTATTAGCAGGATTGGTATTATCGCGAAAATCGTTTGCTTCCCAATCAGTTCCTTTTAAATAAGAAAAGGAAACTTTACCGGCAAATTTATCGCTAAAAGCATGAGCCATGCGGATACCGGTATCCCAATATTGGTTTGTTCCGGCGGCTTTTTGATCGGTATAACCCGATTTTACATAGGCACTGATGCCCTGATATTCAAAAGGGCTCTTGCTAGTCATAAATAAAATACCATTAAAGGCGTTGGCACCATATAAAGCAGATGAAGCACCGGGAAGTAATTCAACCGATTTTACATCCATTTCAGACATACCCACTAAGTTACCCATCACAAAATTTAAGGCTGGTGAGGCATTGTCCATACCGTCAACTAATTGCACAAAACGGGTATTAGCAATTGTTGCAAAACCGCGTGTGTTAACTGATCTAAAAGTTAAACTACTCGTGTTTATTTGAACGCCTTTTAAATTTTCTAATCCGTCGTAAAATGATACGGCTGTGGTGTTTTTAATATCTCTAATATCAAAATGTTCAACGGTAACCGGTGATTCCCGAATACTTTCAGGTGTTCGCGAAGCCGATACAATTACTTCATCTAAACGGTTGTTTGCTTCGCTTAAAGCGATAGACAAACTAGCGTTGTTTTTAGTAACATCAACGGTTTGTGTGTCATAGCCAACAAAGGAAACCTCCAATTTAAAAGGAACGTCTTGACTGACTTTAAATGAAAATTTTCCATCAAAATCGGTGGTAGTGCCAAGCGATTTACCAACAACTTTAATACTCACACCTGGAAGGGGATCACCCGATTTGGCGTCTTTTACAGTTCCTGAAACTGTTGTCTGTGCCATTAAGGTCGAGCCTAAAAACAGCACAAAAAGGATACTTAATAATTTTTTCATAATGTTAGTTTATTGATTATTTATGTTAAAACTGATGCAAAGTACAAATTTTTTTATTTCTAACGATAAATCGATGAAAAATAAATTAATTTTTGATAATTTTTTTGATATAAAAATGAGTTCCTTCTATTATTTTTAGGTAATAAATGCCATTTTGAAGGTTATTAAGGTTTATAGATTTATTGGGCGCATTTAAATTAAATTGTTCTATTTTACGCCCTAATACATCCATAATTTGGATGCGGATAAGATTTAAATCAGCATTTGGCAGAGAAATATTTAGCACTCCATTAGTTGGATTTGGCCAAATTAAAAAGGGATTTAACACTTGTTTATCAACAGCTAACGGTACCGAAACGTCATTGCACACTTCAATATTCCAACCCACCAATGTGCCAATATCACCAGGTCCTTGATCTTCTAAAAACAATTTCCAATCGCCCTGAGCGTTATCGCCAATATAAGCGGTAAACGCCTCGGCAGGTTTGAGATTTCCCGAATAACCGGGAACCGAATTGTTGCAAACTAAAATTGTTCCTGCATCGGTAAAAATAGCATTCATATCTTGAGTGGCACAATTAGAGGCGTTTAAAAGTTGAATAGTTTTACCACTCGGACTTGTAAGGGTGATTTTTAAATCGCCAATAAATGGATGGCTCACATTAATGCCAATTTTAACGGCACTCATGATCGTATTTTCGGCAACACTTATTGTGGAGGAAACACCAATCGCATTATTGTCGGGAATGGCAAGTGCCAAACCCGAATAACTTGTTGTAGCACAAGTTTGCTGATAGGTAGCAAAGACATTTATGCTTGAATAAGCGCCAGTTGCACAACTGTTTATTGGCTTAACGCGCCAGTAATAAGCGGTTGCTTCGGCCAATCCACTTAGGGTATAATTTGAATTTGTTGTATTCGCCGTTGCAATGAGATTGCTAAAACCAATATCGGTGGCAACTTGCAATTCATAGCTTTTAGCATTGCTTTGCAAATCCCAACTCAAAGTTGGATTTAAGCGCACGCCGAGTGCCCCCTGACTAGGCGCGGTTAAGGTTTGGGTGCTAAATGTTGCATCATAAACCTGTAGTTTATTAGTTATCAACCGGTTTGTGGATGGTGTGTGCGCTTTTACGGTAATGGAATTGCTTCCTAAATTTAAATTACTAATCCCTGACAAGGTCAACTGGATAAGCGTTCCATTTGCGGATGTACTTATCGGATTAAAATTTGCAGTCATGCCACTTGGTAAATTTATAACCGAAAAGTCAGCAGTTTCGGCGAAGCCACCAAAAGACTGATAGGTATAATTTAAGACCACTTGGTTGCCGGCGCAGGTTTCTGAAAATTCGGCTGCGGGTAATAAAGCCATCAGGTTTTGTTGTATGCTAAAATTGGAAGTATTGATATTAAAAAACACATTTCCCACGCTGGCAACCATAATTCGTGCGGTATTGGTTGGGTTATTTGGAATAAACACCTCATAACTGCCATTATTTGGAACGTTTGAGGCTAGAATAATTGGATAGCTTTGTCCGCCATCAGTTGACAGTAACAAATCTACAAACGCACAATTTATCGGTGCTAAATCGGTGACAGCCACATTCCAAGTAATAAGTTGCATTGAACCAACATCATAAGTTACCGGGGTATTTTGCGAGGTAACGATGAAGGGTCCGGCAGTGTCGTTAACGGTTATTATTTTAGATTCTCTAGCCGTTTGTCCGCCATTAATATGGTTATCCCTTACGGTAACATCAAAATTTAAAGTCCGTGCCACACTGGGCAACACTTCCCAAGTATTGGCGGTTTGACCCGCTAAAATGGTGTTGATTTCCGGAAAAATGCGACTTGCAGAAATAGCGGGAGCAATGGATCTAAAAACAGCCCCACCGGTAGCCGTAGCGCTTGGTGGGGTACTTGTAATTTGGTTGTCGGTTTGTTCCCAAGTATAGGTAAGTGCATCATTGTCAGCATCTGTAGCGATTGCGTTTAATTTAAATGGTGTCAGTTTAGGAATGATTGCATCTGCTTGCGCGTTAATAACAGGTGCATTTTGATTGTTAATTAGGCTTGAGGCAATGCCACAATTGTTAAAGCCGGTAGAAATGCTCGTAAACATTTGCTGAATGCTGATGCTGTGAAAATAATCATCACTGTGCAATTGTACATTTTGAGGTGAGCAAATGCCGGCATAAGCCATGATGGTGCTACCACTTCCAGGTTCAACTGCGGTCAAATCATTGCGGTTGCCTCCTGAGCAACTACCGGCATCGCCATTAAAAGTGTGGGAAGCGCCAAACTGATGACCCATTTCATGAACCACAAAATCAATGTCGAAAGCATCGCCCACGGGATTGGTTTGCCCTGTAACACCCTGAGCTTTTGAAGAAGTGCAGGGTGAATTTAAAACCGCAATTCCGCCACCAGCGGTGCTAAAAACATGGCCAATATCATAATTAGGTGAGCCAATTACGTTGTTAATAGTTGTTTGATTTTGTATTAACATAGTGTTGCCGTTGTTGTTAGTATAAGGATCGGTAGCGCCATCTAAATAAATAAGTTGGTCATTATTGGCAACAAGCACTAAGCTCAGCGCCACATCTCGTTCAAAGATAGCATTTACACGTGTTATGGTAGTGGTAATTGCGGCCAAAACGGCTGCTTTTTTTTGTGCATCGGAACCCAAACTTAATCCCGCGGCGTTAATATGAAATTGAGAATATTCGCCAGTGGTGGCAACTGCCAATCTAAAAGTTCGCAATTTAGCGTCATTGGTATTAAAGGTTTTAGCAAAAGCATTGATATTTGGTAGGGTTATTTCGGCAGTTGAGCAAACAAAAACCTGATTTTGTTCATCCAAATTTTCGCGACTATAAACGGTGTAATTTAAACGGTCTTTGCTATTGGGTTCAATATATTGCGTTTGTTTTCCCGCTTTAAAAATTGTGGCATATAAGCCTAATTGGTTTAAACTAAACCGGATACTGGTGCTTTTATCCGCCACAGCGTAAGCAATATATGATTTATTATCAGGGAATTTTAATGCCAATTCGGGTTCCATAACCCCTGCTTCAAACACTTCAAAATTGCTTAACACACCATCTGCATCCGGAAATTTAACAATGGTTTTTGATTTTTCAAGAAGGGTTGTTTTTTGAGGCGCATCAGCCAACAAGCCTTTTAGGGCGGTTAAATTTAACTCATAAGCTTTATATTTTTTAATTGTGGTTTTGCGCTCCAGCAATTGCGAATGTTTTAAGGGGGCAAGCGTTGGACTCCATAATTCTTTTGATTGCGAAAACACTTGTGGCGCAAAAATTAAAAAAAAAGAAAATAGGGTAATCTGTACAAAATACTTCATCAATTACTTTATTTTTGACAAATCTATAAATTTAGTTTTAAGAAAATTCATTTTATGTGTCGGCAGTTAAATTTTTTTATGTTTTTTATACTTTGTCTTATCGGATTTAATTCGTGTGTTTCGAGCAAAGTGCTCCTAAAAAAACCAATAGAAAGGTCCTTGCCAAGTGATGAAAACACTAGTTATAAGCTGACTATAACACCAAATGCAAGTCTGCTTGTGCGCACCGATAATTTTAACAGCAATGATATTATACTACAACAAGGTCAAAATTTGATTCTCAAATTTGAGTACCAAACTGAATCGCCAAAAAATGTGGCCGATGCCAATTATCGCGAAGTGTTGTATATTGAAATGCCAAATCAAGCTCAAGAAATAGACTTGGCAAGGCTTAACAAAACAAGTATTTGGTTTGCCCGGTTTTGTTTTTGCAAAGACTATGTTGGGTTTTTTAAAGTGACTCCCGAAAAGTTTGAATTATTACTCAGCAAAAATCAACTCCACATAAAATCGGAATTTGAGTGGCACAAACTTCCGCGAATTGTCAATAAGATTAACCAAAATATAAACCTAAAACCCTAGTGAAAATAGTCCATTCTTATAAAGCTTTTCAATCAGCGCAACGCGCATCGGCAGTTACCATTGGCACTTTTGACGGTTTGCACCTTGGTCATCAAAAAATTTTAAACCAGCTGAGCGCTTATAGCAAGCAGCAGCATTTAGATTCGGTGGTTTTTACCATGTTTCCGCATCCGCGCTTGGTGTTGCAAAAGGACGAAACGCTAAAACTCTTAAATACCATTGATGAGCGGGTTGCACTTTTAGAAGCTTGTGGCATTGACTATTTAGTTATTGAGCCGTTTTCTAAGGAATTTTCTAGATTAACAGCACTTGAATTTGTTCGCGATGTTTTGGTAAATAGCCTGCAAACCAAACTTTTAGTTGTTGGATACGACCATCGTTTCGGTCGAAATCGCGAAGGTGATTTTAATCAACTTCAGGATTATAGCCAGTTGTATCATTTTAAATTAGAACAAATTGCCAAACAAGACCTCTTAAATATTGGCATTAGCTCTACAAAAATTAGACAGGCTTTAACCGAAGGAGACATGGAAACGGCAAATGCTTATTTGGGCTATCCGTATTTGCTATCGGGAACCGTTGTTAAAGGTCAGGGTTTGGGCAAAACGCTCCATTTTCCCACCGTTAATTTGAGCATTCCCGAAACCTATAAGCTCATTCCAAAAACGGGCGTTTATATTGTAAAAACGTCTGTTAAAAATAAAACCATTTATGGCGTAATGAATATTGGATATCGCCCAACAGTGCAGGGCACACACCAAACTATTGAAACTTTTTTACTGGATTTTAAAGGCGATTTATACGGTGAAAATCTTAAAATCTATCTGTTAAAACGCCTGCGCGATGAAAAAAAATTTGACGCTTTAAACTTGTTAATAGCCCAAATTAAATCTGACGAAATAAACGCTCGAAAATATATCGATTCAATCGCTAAAATTTAAGTTCAGAAATGCTTAATTTTGTGCTTTAAATTAAACAATCCCCTATGTTACAAGTCAGTTTTATTAGAGAACAAAAAACCAAAGTTTTAAAAGGTTTAGCAAAACGAAATTTTAAAAATGCCGAAGCTATCATTGACGAAGTGCTCACTATTGATGCAAAAAGAAGGGCTTTTCAAACCGAATTAGACAATGCTTTAGCCGAAACTAATTTGCTCTCCAAAGAAATTGGACTCCTTTTTAAAGCGGGCGAAACACAAAAGGCCAATCTTTTAAAAGAACGCACATTTCAAATAAAAACGGCTACAAAAGATTTTACCGATCAATTGAATGACGCTTCAAATCGACTACAAGAATTGTTATACCAAATTCCGAATATACCCAATGAAATTGTGCCTGAGGGCACTTCGGCCGACGATAATCTATGCGTTTTTGAACACGGAACAATCCCCGATTTAGGTGAAAATGCACTACCTCACTGGGAATTAGCCAAAAAATATGACCTCATCGATTTTGATTTAGGCAACAAAATTACGGGCGCTGGCTTTCCGGTTTATAAAGATAAAGGCGCAAAATTACAACGCGCTTTAATAAGCTATTTTCTAGATAAAAACACCGAAGCCGGTTACGTTGAATACCAGCCCCCTTATTTGGTAAACGAAGCCTCTGGTTTTGGCACAGGTCAACTTCCCGATAAGGAAGGACAAATGTATCACGACGCCAAAGACAACTTATATTTAATTCCAACTGCCGAGGTGCCCTTAACCAATTTATTTAGAGACGTCATTCTAAATGAGGAAGATTTTCCGGTAATGTGCACGGCTTATACACCTTGTTTTAGGCGCGAAGCCGGTTCTTATGGCGCACACGTACGCGGGTTAAACAGGTTACATCAATTTGACAAGGTTGAAATTGTACGTCTCGAAAAGCCAGAAAATTCTTATGCGGCACTCGATGGAATGTTAGAACACATTAAAGGGATTTTAAATGAACTAAAATTACCTTATCGCATTTTGCGCTTATGCGGAGGTGATATGGGCTTTACCTCGGCCATTACCTATGATTTTGAGTTATATTCTACCGCGCAACAACGCTGGTTAGAGATTAGTTCGGTTTCAAATTTTGAAACTTTTCAAGCCAACCGATTGAAATTGCGCTATAAAAATAAGGAAGGAAAATCCCAATTGGCACATACCCTTAACGGCAGCTCCCTAGCATTGCCAAGGGTTTTAGCCGGAATATTAGAAAATTATCAGGTAGCCGACGGCATCATAATTCCCGAAGTCTTACAAGCTTACACCAAATTCACAAAAATAGATTAGGGTTTGTTGATTAGTTGTGGGCAATGGTAGGGCGCTCTTCGATAACATTTACTTTGAAAGAAAAATATGGACACAATTGAAATTAATACGGGTAAGAAAATCTTTATCCGCAATGCTGGCAAAGATGAGTATTGGTTACAGGATTTAATTTATGCAAATCCAAGTATTCTAGGATTAGGAGAGCTAATTCCAGTTTCAAAGGAAAAGAAACAATCTTCTGGTGGTAGACTAGATATATTATTAAAAAACCCAGAAGATAATTCAATGTATGAAATTGAGGTTATGCTTGGAGAAACAGACCCTTCTCATATTATTAGAACCATTGAATATTGGGATTTAGAAAAACGACGTTATCCTCAAAGACAACATTATCCTGTT
>PFPU01000155.1 GCA_002793215.1 Flavobacteriales bacterium CG_4_10_14_0_2_um_filter_35_18 | reverse complement strand
TTATTACCTAAAGATTCAAAAGTTTTGCGTCCCATAATGACTGTATGCCCCGTAGTTGTAAGTTTAAACCGCTTTAAATCGGCTGGCAAATGCCAAATAAGTTGGTTGTTTTTACCTAACACATGGTTGTTGGCTATGGCGGCAATTATGGTTATCATTTTATAAAGCTTTTAAATCGGTTTTGGCAATCCATCCAATTTTGCCATCGGCTAATTTAATTTTTAACCAGTCGTCAACTTGTTCTAATATAATGACTTTAGTGCCTTCGTGCAGTTCAAAAACGTCTGTACTATTTAAAGTTGGCGCATTTTTTACGCGTGCTAATTGCGAAAATATAATGGCTGGCTGGTGATTTTTTTCATAGTCAGCACCGGTATAAGCAAAAGTAAAGCTCAAAATAATAAAAAGGAAACTGAGAATTGACAAGATAAAATACAGCCTTTTTAATGTGGAATGAAAGGCAAAATAATAGCTCAAAAACAAAAGTACAAATAAAATACTTGCCACAATTGACACGTAAGCCCAAGTTTCGAAGCTGAATTTTCGGATATAACTTTCGTCTATTTTTTGCAAAAATGTTTTGGGAATGCTATCTATTTTATCAATGGTTGTGCGCTGTGCGATGCTTAAATTATTTTTAAAATCTTCGTTAGTTGGGTCTAATTTTAGGGCTTTTTCAAAATAATAAATAGCAGGAGCCACTTGGTTTAGCTTGTAGTAAGTGTTTCCTAAATTATAGTATAAATCGGCAGATTCTAATTGTTTAGCTTCAATTTGTTGGTAGCTTTTTAAGGCATTTTCATAAGCTCCTTTTTTATAAAAATCGTTTGCAGCTTTAAAAAGCACCTCAGTTGTTTGGGCAAAACTTGACGAACCAATTACTAGGAAATAGACAAAAAAAAGGATTCTTTTTATTTTTGTATACATCGAAAGGTTTAGGCGAATTATTTTCATTTTATTTTTAAAGCGTTAAAATTGTTTATCTAAGGCGGCAATGAGGCGTTTGGCACGGTCAAAATCATCTTTAATTTGAACTTCTGATGATGGGGCATAGCGCGCAAAATCGCAATCGCGCAAAACCTTGATAAATTCGGCTATGGTATCGGTATCTATATGGCGTTTAAGCAATAAAGCTTCAATTTTTTCTTTGCTAATTTCAGAAGTTTCAACGTGTAAAGTCGCCTTTAAATAGTTGTGCAAAGCTTTTTCTAAGGCAATGTAAAAACGTTCTTTATGAGTCAATTCTTTTTTCGCTTCCGACAAATATTTACGTGCCAATCGGTCGGCTTTACGGCGTTTATTTCCTAAAATATCGTTGGTGCGTTGTTTATATTTTTTTCCAATTACTAAAGTAATCGGGATTAATAACAGTGGTGAAAGCAGCCATAAATAGAAATTTGTTGTGCCAAAAAATACGGATTTATCTTTGGCTATAAAAGTGGTGTTATTATGAATATAGTTAATGGTTTCATCGGCTATAACCACATTTTGTTTGGTAGTTGTAGTGGTTTCGTTTCCTGGATTTTTTCCGTAAGGTGCCTCAATCAAAATATCGGACGCACTAAGATTATGGTATTTTTTTTCTATCGGATTAAAATAAGAAAAGTTGAGATTTGGTATTTTATATTTGCCTTTAAATTGCGGAACAATGGTGTATTGATTGTAAACGGTTCCACTCATTCCTTGTAAGCTTGTAACAATTTTTTCTTGGTGGTCGGGTTCGTAAACTTCTAAACCATTTGGCGTTACTAGTTTAGGCAAATCAACTAATTTGAGATTTCCAGTGCCTTGCAATTCTACTTTAACTTGAGCGGTTTCGTTTAATTTAAGCGTGGTTTTATCGGTTGTAACCAAAAATTTAAAATTGCCAACAGCGCCCGAAAAATTTTCAGGCTTTCCTTCAAGCGGAAGGGCTTTTACATCAATAATTTGTTTGCCGGTGCTAACCACATAATTGATGTTATTAAAAATCATATTGCCAAATAAATCACTCCTGCCAATGGGAACGCCGGCGGTAATCTCAATTTCCATTGGGTCTAATATCAATTTGCCCGACTTTTGCGGAATTAAAACTGATTTTTTTACCACCACAAATTTATGAGCTTGCCCTTGATAAGTGCCATCTTGAACCTCTAAGTTTTCTACAGGCATGTCTTGATTCCAAAAACCGTTAAAGGCTGGCGATTGTGTTTCGCGGGTATTGCGAACACTCACCTTATTGATGTTGACATAGAGTTTATAAACCACACTAATACTTTGACCGATAAACGGATTTCTGTTAGATACTTCGGCTACCAAATGAATGTTTTCGGAAGCAACATATCTTGGGTCATTGGCGTCTTTTGGAATGTTAACCGCATCGGTAACCGTAATTTTTAAGGCATTCGATTTGATGATTCTTCCATTGTATTCAATGCTTGCAGAGGTAATGTTTAAAATTCCTTTTTTTGTTGGCTGAATAATGTAACTGTAAGTTTGACTAAACGAAGTGCTTCCGTTTATCATTGAGAAATTAGTTGCTTGACTTGGGCCAGCTAAAACAGTAAAATCTTTAAAACTAGGCGGTATAAAGTTGTCAGCACCTTGTTTATCTATGGTGAAATCAATTTTTAAACGCTCGTTTAAGCCAACTTTAAAATCGCTTACCGAGGCTTTAAAGGTAACCTGAGCAATGGCTCCGGCAGAAACCAATGTTAAAGCAAAAAGGATGTAAAAATATTTAAAACTGCTCATTTTCATTTAATAGCTGCAAGTAACACATTTTAGGTAAAAACTACCAATCTTTTTCAAGTTTTGTTTTATCACCTTTGACGCGTTTGGCATTCATTTTTTTCTGTGTTTTTTTCTCTTCGTTATTCATCGCCTCTAAAAGCTGTTGCATTTTATCTGGCGACATTTGTCCTTCTTTAGGCTGTTGTTTTTGTTGGCTTTTATCGTTTTTATTTGGGTTGTTTTTGTCTTGGTCTTTATTGGGGTCTTTTTTGTCTTGGTCTTTATTATTCTTGTCGTTATCCTTATCCTTGTCGTTGCCTCCTTTATCTTTTTGATTTTTTTGGTCTTGATTTTTTTGGTCTTTATTGTCCTTCTTGTCTTTATCTTTATCCTTATCCTTATTTTTGTCTTGATTTTTTAATTGTTTGTCGAGTAGTTTTTGAGCGAGTGCCAAATTATAACGCGTATCATCATCTTTAGGATTGTTTCTAAGTGCTTCTTTATAAGCTTCAACGGCTTTGCTGTATTGTTTTTCTTCCATCTGCAAATTTCCAATATTGTGATTGGCTTCGGCTTTATCAATTTTTGAAGTTGCTAATTTGGCATCTAATTCAAATTGAGGCAAGGCATCTTTGTAATTTTTTTGTAGATACATTGCGTTACCCATATTAAATGAGGCTTTGCCATAAGCAGCATTTTTATCTAAAGCTCTTTTATAAAGCGCCTGAGCTTCTCCATAATTTTTAGCTTCAAATTGTTTATTTCCAGCTCTTAACAAAGTTCGCGCTTGCGCAATAGCCAATTTGCTGACCTTTGGTTGCTGCGCTTGCTCCGGCTTATTTTGAGCTAGCATCAAACTGCAAAAACCGATAAAAAATAAGGATAACTGTTTTTTCATTTCGATTCGTTAAATAAGTCAATTTTTTTAAGCCACTGCGTTTTTTTCTCAAACAGCAAACTGTCAAATATTAAAAAGAAGATGGCAAGGCCGATAAACCATTGAAATTGGTCTTTATAATCTGAAAACTGTTTGGATTCATATTCGTGTTTTTGGGCATTTACAAGCGTTTCTTCCATAAATTTTACAGGCGTATTGGTTAAATTTCCATCCATATAGCTGCCGGCTCCTTCGCTGGCAATGGTTTTAAGCACGTCGGCGTGGCGTTGTGTAATAACAACTTCTCCTTTTTGATCTTTTTTGTAGCCTGCAAAAATGCCATTTTCCCTTATTGGGATGGGTTTGCCAGTTTCTGTTCCAATGCCGATGGTGAATATTTTTATGCCTTGTTTTGCGGCCGTTTTTGCTATAGATTCCGATTGGTTTTCGTGGTCTTCTCCATCCGATAAGAGTACTAAATATTTATTAGTTTGTTCTTCGTTGTCATAAAAAGTCAAGGCGCGATTTAGGGCTTCGTTAATGGCAGTGCCCTGTGACGAAACCATATTGGGGTCGGCATTTTGCAAAAACATTTTTGCGGCCGCCATATCGGTGGTAATGGGCAAAAGCGGATAGGCACTTCCGGCATAAACAATAATTCCCACGCGGTCGCTTCCCAGTTTATCAATGATTTTAGCAATGATTTGTTTGGCTTTTTCTAAACGATTTGGCGCAATGTCTTCGGCGAGCATACTTTTAGAAACATCTAAGGCAAAAACTACATCAACACCCTCACGCTTAATAGTTTCTAATTTTATTCCCATTTTTGGATTTACCAATGCAATGGCTAAACACACCAATGCCAAACTAAGGCTGATGAGTTTTAAAACCGATTTAAACAAGGACTTATCAGGACTGAGTTTGTTGAATAGTGCCACACTAGCAAAAGCCTTTTGGCGGCGTTTTTTTATCCATAAACTGATGATAAAAAAAAGAACCACCACCGGGATGATAAACAGTAAGAGAAAATAAGTAGGTTCTTCTAATTGATACATTTTTTTAATTTTTTTACACCAAACTTCTAAAAATAGTCTGCCTTAAAAACACTTCTATTAACAGTAATAAACCAGCAAATAAAACAAGCATTCTATATTTTTCGGAATAATTATAATATTTAAACGCTTCAATTTTAGTTGTTTCGAGTTTGTTTATTTCTTCATAAATAGCTTCAAGACTTTTGTTATCGGTTGCTCTAAAGTATTTTCCTTCGGTTTGCAAGGCGATATATTTTAATAAAGCTTCATCAATTTCAACTTTTGCATAGTCAAATCGCAATTGACCATTAGGGTCTTTTGCTACCGGAAAAAGCGCCATTCCATTGGTTCCAATGCCAATGGTATAAACTTTAATGCCTAAGTTTTTAGCCAGTTCGGCTGCCGTTCTTGGATCGACAAAGCCTCTGTTGTTAACGCCATCGGTCAACAAAATGATGACTTTGCTTTTTGCTTTGCTATCCATTAACCGATTTACTGCCGATCCTAATCCCATGCCAATGGCCGTACCATCTTCAAGGTCGCCCCACTGTAAATTTTGAATGGTATTTATAATGATGCGTTTATCGGTGGTAATGGGCGTTTGCGTAAAGCTTTCGCCGGCATAAACCACAATGCCAATGCGGTCGTTAGTGCGTTCGTTTACAAAACGTTCGGCAACTTTTTTCAAGGCTTCCAATCGGTTTGGTTTTAAATCTTGCGCCAACATACTTCCCGAAACATCAATTGCCATAACAATATCAATACCTCTAGTGGTCTTTGATTTTGTGGTTACAGCAATATTGCGAGGTTGCGCCAAGGCAATGATTAGTATGCTCAATGCCAATAAGCGCAAGCCGTATAAAATAGGTTTTAACTTTGGCAGGATGGATGCTTGCTTTTTAAAGGCTTTGATGCTCGATATTTTTAAAGTAGCTTGGTCTTTTTTTCGCGACTTAAAAAACCAAAAAGCTAAAAAAGGAATGATTAAAAGCAACCACAAAAATTTGGGGTTTGTAAATTCAAAGTTAGCCATTTGCCACCTCCTTTTTTTCTTTAGGTTTTAAGCCATTTAAGATAAATTCGGCTACCAATCTATCGGCTTCAGCCTGATTTAAATTGGGTTTGTATTTGGCGAATTTTACCAAATCGGCCGATTTTAATAAGTCGTTTAGTTTTTCAATTGTTTGTTTATCAATCTCTAAATGACTTGATTCATTAAAATCGGAAATGGTTGATAAAAGCTCATCAGAGGTAGATTCTAATGCGGGAATTGACAAATCTTCCTCAATATAGCGTCGGATGATATCGGTCAACTCAATATAAAACACTTTTAATTGTTGTGATTTTATCAGTTGTTTTTGATCTAATGCCTTTAAGCGATCCATGGCAATAATAAAAGGTGGAACGATGCGCTTTTTGATAATTCTAATTCCTTTTTTTCGCAATAGCAAGTAAAGGGCAAGGGCTAAAAGGGCCATTACACCAATAATCCACCACAAATAAGGACGCGCATCAATCAAGGCAAAAGGTTCATCTTTAATGGTTTTTATGGGAAATAACGGTTGCTTTAAAGTATCCACTTTTACCGTTCCTACATTGATAATGATAGAATCAGTTAAATATTTTTGATTATTGATGAGGATTTCTTGTTGCGGAATAACCCACCGACCGCTGTCGAAACTGGTCAATAAAAAGCGCTTGATTAGAGTTTGGTTTAGGGTGTCGACCGGAACAGAATCTAAAACCTCAATTTTACCTAGTTTATCCTTTAACTCCGGAAAGTGCACTTTGCCCAACGGACTTACAGTAAATGACAGGTGAAATTGCTCACCTATGCGAATGGTTGTGGTGTCAATACTGGTTTTTAGCACGGGCTTTTCTTGCGAAAAACCAACTGTAAAACAGAATAATAGCAGAATGATATGTAGATTTTTTAAACTCATTTAGCACCTTTTTGTTTAAAATAGAGCAATAATTTTTTGACGTAATTTTCAGTTGTTTCAGCGTTTATAAATCCTGCGCCACTGTGTTTAAAAGCAGTCTCAAAATAATTTTTTTGTTTTAAATAATAGACTTTATAGGCCAAGCGCACTTTGTTAGAAGCCGTATTTACCAATAGGGTTTCATGAGTTTCGGCATCAAACATAGGAACCATTCCGAGATTTGGGATTTCTGTTTCGCGCTTATCAAAAATCCTGATGCCGGTTACGTCATGTTTATTGCCAACAATTTTGAGTGTTTGCTCGTAATTTTCATCCATAAAGTCAGATAAAATAAAAAGAATTACCTTCTTTTTGGCTACATTCGACAAAAATTTTAGTGCCTCAACCAGGTTTGTTTTGGTGCTTTTTGGATGAAATTCAACTAATTCACGTATAATTCGCAACACGTGTGAGCGCCCTTTTTTGGGAGGGATATACAGTTCAATGTTATCAGAAAACAGCAATAATCCCACTTTATCATTATTTTGGGTTGCCGAAAAAGCGAGTGTTGCAGCGATTTCGGTAATGATTTCTTTTTTAAATTGATTGGTAGTGCCAAAATATTCAGAATGGCTTACGTCAACCATCAACATCATCGTCAGCTCGCGTTCTTCCTCAAAGACTTTAATATAGGGTTCGTTGTAGCGCGCCGTTACATTCCAATCAATTGATCTAATATCATCCCCATAACTATATTGACGCACTTCGCTAAAAGTCATACCACGCCCCTTAAAAGAACTATGGTATTCGCCCGAAAATAGATGATTGGATAAACGCCGTGTTTTTATCTCAATTTTACGAACCTTTTTAAGAATTTCTTTGGTCTCCATAAGGGATTAATGCACTCAATTTAGATACTTAAAATGCAAAATTTAAATTGGTTAAATGGTTTAGCTAAAGCTGAATTAAAACCCTCAAAATTAAGGGACTTCAATTTGGTTTATGATTTTTTGAACAATATCTTCGGAGGTAATATTTTCGGCTTCAGCCTCATAAGTA
>PFPU01000156.1 GCA_002793215.1 Flavobacteriales bacterium CG_4_10_14_0_2_um_filter_35_18 | reverse complement strand
GGCAAGTATCCCAAGCAATTGTGGTACTTATTTTTTAGTGAAATGTGGGAACGCTTCAGTTTTTACGGTATGCGTGGCATGCTGGTCATTTTTATGGTTAGCCAATTAATGATGAACGACGAGGTCGCCAATTTGCAATACGGTGCAACACAGGCTTTTGTTTATGCCTTTACCTTTATTGGCGGTTTGTTTGCCGATAAGATTTTGGGCTATCGAAAGTCCTTATTTTGGGGTGGAATATTGATGATTATTGGAAGTTTAATTTTAGCCATTGACCCAAAACAATTCTTCTTTTTTGGTGTAAGTTTCACCATTATTGGTACTGGTTTTTTTAAACCAAACATTTCTACAATGGTTGGAAAACTTTACAAAGAAGATGACAATCGACGGGATGCTGGGTTTTCGTTGTTTTATGCCGGCATCAACCTTGGGGCTTTAATTGGAGGCTATTTGTGTATTGCTGTAGCAAATGGCACGATGCTTTCTTCAATAATTCCGGCGCATTTAAGGTGGAATGTCGCCTTTAGTTTCGCGGCAATCGTAATGATTATAAGCTTGCTAACCTTTGTACAAACTCAAAAATCAATGGGTGAAATAGGCTGCTCTCCCTTGTTGGATTTAAAAAATTCAAAACAAAAACTTTACGAATACCTCACTTATATTGGTTCTTTATTTGCCATCCCAATTGTGATGTTGTTGGTTTCAAATTCGGGTTACACCGATTTGTTTATGTACATTATCGGTCCTTGCTCTTTACTCTATCTACTTTTTGAAATGCGGAATTTTTCATTTAAAGAAAATAAAAAGCTCATTGCAGCGCTAATTTTTATCTTGTTTTCTATTGTTTTTTGGGCATTTTTTGAACAAAGTGGTGGCTCTTTGAGTCTTTTTGCGGCGAGTAATCTTAAAAATACCGTTCTTGGAATTCCTCTAGACCCTAATGGTGTTAACAATTCGGCCAACTCCTTTTTTGTAATTGCCTTTGCTGCATTAGTTGGATTGGTTTGGCTTTGGCTAGGAAAAAGAAAAATTGAACCAAATACCGTTGTCAAATTTGGATTGGCTTTTTTGTTTTTAGCAGGTGGTTTTTATGTGTTTTACGATACTAAATTCTTTGCCGATGAAAATGGCCTGACCTCATTAGACTTATTTACTTTTGGCTGGTTTATCATCACTTTTGGTGAATTGTGCTTGTCGCCCATTGGCATGTCTATTATGACAAAATTATCTCCAGCCAAACTGCAAGCTGTTATGATGGGAATGTGGTTTCTAGCCAGTGCTTATGGACAATATTTTGCTGGTTTATTGGGGGCAAATATTGCTGTTGCCTCCGAGAATGCTTCAAACCTAGAAAAGCTGTTTATCTATGCCGATGGCTATAAACAATTGGCTATTTACGCTTTAATTGCTGGGGTAATTTTAATTTTAATTTCGCCTTTAGTTAAAAAGTTAATGCAGGAAGTGCGATAATTTTTAATTTTTATGAGGTTATTTTAAATGTTAAGTAATCATTTTAAGTCCCTTACGACTATAGTTGTAAATTGTAAATCATGAAAAAAATTGGATTACTTAGCGTTTTATTGTTTTTGGGTTGGTCATCTTTTGCTCAAAAGACTGAAATTAAATGGCTTAGTTTAGAACAAGCCATAACACTAAACAAAGCACATCCTAAAAAAATATTGGTAGATGTTTATACCAATTGGTGCTATTATTGTAAAGTAATGGATAAAAATACTTATTCAAATCCTAAGATTATCGCTTATATTAACACCAATTTTTACCCTGTTAAATTTAATGGCGAACAAAAAGAAAATCTCAATTTTGACGGTAAAGATTATAAATACATTTCAAGTGGTAAAAGGGGCTATCACGAGTTTGCCGCAGCCCTATTAAACGGTAAATTAAGTTATCCAACAACCGTATTTTTTGATGATAAAGCACAAGTTATCACACGTTTACCAGGCTATTTAGATGCTAAAAATTACGAGCCTGTTTTAGTTTTTATCGCCGAAAATTATTACACCACTAAAAACTGGGATGTTTTTTTAAAAAATTATAAAGGCACTTTTTAAATTCCTTTCGGTATGGCACTCAACAATTGTTTAGTGTAATTACTTTTTGGGTTTTTATAAATTTCGTCGGCATCACCTTGCTCTTCAATTCTGCCGTTTTGCATCACTAAAAGTTGATCGGCCATATATTTTACCACGGCTAAATCGTGTGAGATAAAAATATAAGTAAAATTAAAGTCCGCCTTAAGCGCATTTAGCAAATTTAAAACTTGTGCTTGAACTGAGACGTCTAAAGCCGAAACTGACTCATCGCATATTATAATTTTTGGTTTTAGCGCAATGGTTCTTGCAATGCCAATGCGTTGGCGTTGCCCACCTGAAAATTCATGTGGATAGCGGTAAAAATGAGCTTCGTCTAACCCTACTTTTTTTAATAATTCAAGTACTTTTAGTTTTCGTTCTTGGTCATTTTTATACAATTTATGCACTTTCATAGGTTCCATAAGCGCATCGCCAATTTGCATTTTGGGATTTAACGACGAAAAAGGATCCTGAAAAATAATCTGAATTTCCTTTCGCAAACGCTTCACTTCGTTAGCCGAAAGCTTTAAAATATCAACCCCTTTATATTTAATTTGCCCACTATTAGGCTGTTCTAAAAGTAAAATAGAACGTCCCAAAGTGGTTTTGCCACAGCCTGACTCACCTACCAATCCCACCGTTTCTTTTTCATAAACTTTAAAGCTAGCATCGTCAACCGCTTTTAGAATTTGAGTGTTTTTAGAAAACCAGCTTTTTGAAAGCTTGAAGTAGGTCGATAAATGGCTTATTTCTAAAAGTGGTGGCTTGCCATAAATAGCTTTGTGATTTAATGTCCGTTCAAAATTTGTTATTTCAATTTTTGATACCGTATGATTTAAATAATCTTCAACAGTTGGCAACTTCTTTAAGCGAATATCGAGGCTCGGTCGCGCATTTAGCAGGGCTTTGGTATAATTTTTTGCCGGCGTTTTAAAGAGGTCTTGCGTGATTCCCTGCTCAACAATAGCGCCGTGTTGCATAACAATAACACGGTTTGCAATTTCAGAAACCAAGGTTAAATCGTGCGAAATAAACAACAAACTCATTTTAGTTTCTTGCTGTAAGGCTTTTAAAAGTGTGATGATTTCCTTTTGAACGGTAACATCTAAAGCGGTTGTAGGTTCATCGGCAATAAGAATTTGTGGTTTACAAGCTATCGCCATAGCAATAACTACGCGTTGTTTTTGTCCGCCCGAAATTTGATGTGGATATTGGCTAAAAATAGGTTCTGGCCGTGGTAATTTTACCTTTTTAAAGAGCGCAATAACCTCCCTTTTGGCCTGCTGTTTTGTTATTTTTTGGTGTTGCAAAAGCATTTCTTGAACCTGATAGCCACAAGTTAAACTCGGATTTAAAGCGCTCATCGGATCTTGAAAAATCATCGCTATTTGTGCCCCACGAATTTTTTGAAAAGCCTTATCAGAGCAGGTATTCAAATCAATGCCATTAAAAATGATTTTACCTGCTGTTAGGCTTGTTTTTGTTGGCAACAAGCCCATTAGCGCAAGACTTGTAACCGATTTTCCAGAACCAGATTCACCCACAATCCCCAAAATTTCATCCTTTTTAAGATAAAAACTAATCTTGTGAACGACCTCAAGCAGCGCCTGATCGCTTTTAAATGAAATGGTTAAATCGCTAACTTGAAGCATCAATGCCAAATATAATTGACCCTAAAAGTAGTGATTTTTAATAATTACTATAAGGTTTTATTGTTGTTCTTTAAAACTTTACAAATTTTGAATCAAACCTTATGGGTCTCTTAAACCAAACCAATAAAAATAAAAATACCTTGGCCGTTAAATTTAATTCATCCTACAAGGTTTTAAAAACCTTGTAGGATGAATTAATAAACACAAGATGCCTCTTTAAATCTATCAATCTAACCGATAAAGTTTAGTTACTTTGCAACATCTTAAAATTATTTTGTGAATTACTTATCTGTTGAAACTATTTCTAAATCGTTTGGTGACCGATTGTTGTTTAAAGACTTGTCTTTTAGCATCCATAAAGACCAAAAAATGGCGTTTATCGCTAAAAATGGTACCGGAAAAACCACCATTTTAAATATCCTTGTCGGAAAAGACACGCCCGATAGTGGTGAGGTTGTTTTTAGAAAAGGCTTAAAAATAGCTTATCTGTCGCAAGAAAATATGCTAAATCAAGAATTGACCGTTGAAGAATCGGTTTTTGATTCAGATAATACCACGCTCAAGGCCATCCAGCAATACGAACACGCCTTAAAAAATCCACACGATGAAGAGGCTTATCAAAAGGCATTCGATTTGATGGAGCGCCATCAAGCTTGGGATTTTGAAACGCAGTACAAACAAATTCTGTCAAAGTTAAAGCTTGAAGACTTAGATTTAAAAGTAAAAAATTTATCCGGAGGTCAGCAAAAAAGATTATCGCTGGCAATTATTTTAATTAACCTACCCGATTTACTCATTTTAGATGAGCCCACCAATCATTTAGATTTGGAGATGATTGAATGGTTAGAAAATTTTTTTAAGAAAGAAAAAATCACCCTTTTAATGGTTACGCACGACCGTTATTTTTTAGAACGTGTTTGCAACGAAATCATCGAGTTAGATGAAGGTAAAATATACGGCTATAAAGGCAACTATTCCAATTATTTAGAAAAAAAGGAAGCGCGTATTGAGCTAGAGCAAAGCACCCTTGGCAAAGCTAAAAATCTGTTTAAAAAAGAACTCGATTGGATGCGCCGACAGCCAAAAGCGCGTACCACAAAGTCAAAATCGCGAATCGACGATTTTTATCAGATAAAAGAACGCGCCAGTTTGCGACGCAAAGATTATAAGGTGCAACTCGAAATCAATATGGAGCGTTTAGGAAGCAAAATTATCGAACTTCATAAAATCTCTAAATCGTTTGACAAAAAGGTAGTTATCAAAAAATTTGAATACAATTTTATCCGTGGTGAGCGCATTGGATTAATCGGCAAAAATGGATCAGGTAAATCCTCCCTTTTAAATATGATTACCGGTAAACTACCTGTTGATTCGGGCAAAGTAATTGTTGGCGAAACCATAAAATTTGGCTATTACACCCAATCGGGAATACAAATTAAGCAAGGTCAAAAACTCATTGAAGTCATCAAAGAATTTGGTGAGTTTATTCCACTTGCCAAAGGCTTGAAAATATCGGCAGGACAGTTGTTAGAGCGCTTTTTATTCGACCGAAAAAAACAACATGATTATGTTGAGAAGCTTTCGGGTGGCGAGTTAAAACGCCTGTATTTGTGTACGGTTTTGATTCAAAATCCCAATTTTTTAATCTTAGATGAGCCTACCAACGATTTAGACATTATCACCTTAAATGTGCTGGAAGATTTTTTGCTAGATTTTCCCGGCAATTTGATTGTTGTTTCGCACGACCGTTATTTTATGGATAAGCTTGTTGACCATTTATTTATTTTGGAAGATGGTGGCGAAATTACCGATTTTCCAGGCAATTATTCCGATTACAGAATTTATGAAGATTCTCAACCAAAAGAAGAACTCTTAAAAGAAAAACTTGAACCACGACAAAAATCACCTCAAAAAAGCAAATTGACTTTTAATGAAAATCGCGAGTTTGCGCAATTAGAAAAGGACCTCTCAAAATTAGAAAAGGAAAAATTAGCCATTGAAAGGCAATTTGCTAGCAATGACATCGCCCTAGAAAAAATCAATGAAAATTCTCTAAAATTGCAGGAAATCAGTAATACTTTAACAAAAAAAGAAGCGCGCTGGCTTGAATTGTCAATGAAAATAGAAAACTAGTCCCAAATTAAATCAATTAACTTTTGAGCATTTTTTAGCGGATTAAAATCAGCTAAATAGCGTTCGCGCATAATGGTATCATTGCTTGTAAACACCTCTTTTTTATAGGTTTTAACCAAATTTTTGAAGTCATTTAGTGTGTTGGCAACACCGCACAGGCTTTCAAGTCCGGTATCTTTTACCATAGTGCTATTTGTCAAGCAAAAGCGTCCGGCAAACAAGGTATTTATCAGCTTTAGCTTGATGCCAGTATTTTGAAAAGTTAACATCACATTTAAATGAGCATCGGCTAAAAGCGCGTCGGCATCGGCCTGAGCGTTAATTTTAACAAAGCGAATGTGAGGCGATTTTTTAATTTTATTTTCGACAGATTGATTGTTAAAACTGCTCGCAATAACAAGCGGATAATCTAAATTCTTAAAAACTGAAATTAAAAATAGTGCCGCTTTTCGATTGTCGGCAATGCGCAAATCGCCCACATAATAGGCATAAACTCCTTTCTCGCTCAATGATTTCACTTGGTTATTTTGATGAAAAACAGGAATGTAGTGTGTTTGCTGAAATAAATTTTTAAAATAAAGCTGTTCTAAAGGCGCAATACTCAACACAAAAGTGGCCTTTTTCAATATACTTTGATAAGATTTTAATTTTTGACTTTCAATTTTAAAAAACAGCTTTTTAAACCAATTGGTTTCGCTGTTTGCCAAGCCTTGATAATAGGTATGCTCAACATTATGAACGCGCACAATGGTTTTTCGATTTTTAAAAGTGGCCCTTAAAAGTGGATAAGTGCTATGCAAACCTTCAAATAAAATAGGGTAATTATCATCTGCTAATTTTTGTAACAGGCTTTTGCTATTGCGCGTTTGCACCACAAATGGTAACCTTGAAAAAAAGCTCTTAAACTTTGCTTGGCGCGGATAATAGTTTACCGATTCGCAATAATGATTGAGTTCGGTTTGAGGTGTTCTGTCTTCATAAAAACAGTGCAAATGAACCTTAACACCCAATTTATGGAGAGCTTTTAGCTTGTAAAATACATCAATCACCCCACCGTAATTGGCCGGAAATGGAATATCGAAAGCAATTATATGAAGGTGTTTAAACAAGGTCTTTATAAATTTTGATTAAAGCTTTTGATTCGTTTTGCCACGTGTAAATTTGCGCTGCTTTTTCTAGATTCTGTTTCCAAACATTTTGCAATTCTGCATGGCTTAAAAGGGCTTCAATTTGAGCTGACAGCGCTTTTGGCTCAAGCGAATTTACCACAGCTCCAATGTTATTTTCGAGCACCAATTGCGCCACCTCTTTGCGGTTGGTTACCAATAGTGGTGTGCGCGCCTGAATGTAATCAAAGACTTTATTTGGCAGACTAAATTCGTAATTCAGATTGGTATTTTTATCAAACGACAAGCCCAAATCGGCGGCTTTTGTGTAGCGCATCAGCTCATTATAAGGCATTTTATCTTTAATAAAAACCCGATCGGCTAAAGCCAAATTAGCAACTAACTTTTTTAAAATTTCAAACACATCGCCCGCGCCAATAATGTATAAAACGCAGTTATTTAAAAATGGCATCACGGCAACAGCTTCTTCGGCTCCGCGGTCAATATTGATGCCATTGCCTTGCAAAATGAGCATTTTTTTTGTTCCCTTAAGCGCTTTAACAAAATCGGAGTCAAGTGGTTTATCTGCGTAAGCGGGGGCTATATTTCGAATCACTTTAACAGGAATGTGGTATTTATCGTTATAAAAATTGGCAATAGATTGGTTAACGGTATAAACACGTTTGAGTTTTGGAACAATAAACGCTTCAATATTTTGCCATATTTTTTGGATGCGAGGTCTTGTGGTGAGTTCGGGCACTTCGGTAAACAACTCGTGACTGTCGTAAACCAGCGGAATTCCAAACAATTTACTTATTAAAAAATTGGGCAAAAGTGTGTCTAAATCGTTAGCTAACAATACTTGCTTGCGTAAAAATAGCAATTTAAAAAAGAGTCTTAAATTAAAATTGGCATAAAACAAAAAGCTTTTAGTAAACCATAAATGCATCCGCTCGGTTTGATAGGTGCGCTGCAATGGCACACTGCTTTTTAGAATTCGACCAATGAGCACCACCTCAAAACCCATAGTTTGCAAGGTCGTGCAAACTTTGTGTACCCGTTGGTCGGAGCTTAAATCATTGGTAACGGAAACTATTAGACGTTTCAAAAAATAGGACATTTAAGTATTACGAAAATATTAAAAATAATCTACTAAATGCTTTTTATTTGTATTTATGTCCGTTTTATAAGGATATAAATTTTGATAAAAGCTTTCGATTGGCTTTTTAATTTTAGCTAACTTTGCTAGAACAAACTCCAAAAAATGAGACTTATTAATCTGCACAAAGCTAATAATTTAGATATTTATTCGGCTGAAACCGCTACCGAATTGGCTTTGCCTTTTATTGAGGGAGGCATTAGTGCTGGTTTTCCAAGTCCTGCCGACGATTTTTTAGATTTGTCAATCGATTTAAATAAGGAGTTTATCAAAAACAAAGAGGCAACCTTTTATGGCAGAGTTAAAGGCGATTCAATGATTAATGCCGGTTTAAACAACGGCGATTTATTGATTATTGACAAAAGCTTAGAGCCTAAAGATGGCAAAATTGCCGTGTGCTTTATCGACGGAGCGTTTACCGTAAAACGCATCAAAATTGAACAGGATTTTATTTGGCTCATCGCCGAAAATGAAAAATACAAACCCATAAAAGTTACCGCCGAAAACGATTTTGTTATTTGGGGTATGGTTACCACTGTTATAAAATTAGTTTAGATGTTTGCGCTGGTAGATTGCAATAATTTTTACGCTTCGTGTGAACGCGTATTCCGCCCCGACTTGCGAGAAAAGCCCATTGCCATACTCTCAAACAATGATGGTTGTGTGATTGCGCGCAGCAATGAAGTCAAAAAACTAGGCATCCCAATGGGTGCGCCCGCCTTTAAATTTAAGGCGCTTTTTGAGCAACATCACATACACGTATTTTCATCTAACTACGCGCTTTATGGCGATATGAGCACGCGCGTGATGCATATTTTATCGGAGTTTACACCCAAAATTGAAATCTATTCTGTTGACGAAGCGTTTCTTAAACTCGAAGGGTTTAAATACGTCAATCTAAATAATTATGGACTTCAGATAAAAGCTAAAGTGGTTAAAAGCACGGGCATTCCGGTAAGTGTTGGCTTTGCGCCGACAAAAGCCTTAGCCAAAGTGGCTAATAAAATTGCAAAAAAATTTCCCGAAGCCACCAAAGGCGTTTATATTATAGACAGTGAGGTCAAGCGCCTAAAAGCCTTGAAGTGGCTTAAAATTGAAGACGTTTGGGGTATTGGTAGGCAACATGCCAAGCGTTTAAAAACCATCAATATCAATACCGCCTTAGATTTTATAAACCTTCCCGACGCTTGGGTAAAACAGCACATGAGCGTGGTGGGTTTACGTTTAAAGAAGGAGTTGGAAGGTATTTCTACGCTAGATTTAGAACCCATTCAGCCTAAAAAAGCGATTGCCACCACGCGTTCTTTCGAAAAAATGTATTCTACTTTTGAAAGTGTTAATGAGCGCGTGTCAACATTTGCAATTAGCTGTGCCGAAAAATTACGCCGGCAAAACTCTCATTGCCAGATGCTTTTAGTTTTTGTGCAGACCAATTTTCACAGAAAAGAATTACAACAATACAGCAAAAGTATGGTGCTAAAAACCCCCTACCCAACCAATTCGAGTATTGATTTGGTGAAAATTGCCACCGCTGGTTTAAAAATAATTTTTAAGGAAGGTTACCAATATAAAAAGGCAGGTGTTATTGTAATGGGTCTCACCCCTACAAATATCAAACAATACAACTTGTTTACGCAAGAAAATCCAAAACACGAGGCTTTGATGAAAACTGTAGATCAACTGAATAAGCACATTGGACAGAACAAGGTAAAATTTGGCGGTCAAGATTTGGGGCGTCAATGGAAAATGAATCAAGAGCAATTGTCGCCACGCTACACCACCAACCTCAACGAAATTATTACGGTTAAGGTTTAGGTGTTTAAAAAATACAATACTTTTACATAAAAATATACGCCGTGAATTTAGACGATTATAAACACTTGTTTTTAGACCATTTAACTAAAAATTCATCCGTTAAGGAACCTAAAAATTTATATGAACCGATAGATTACATTCTTAATTTAGGAGGTAAACGCCTACGCCCTATTCTTGTTTTAATGAGTTGTGATTTATTTGGTGGCAATCCTAAAAAAGCCCTAGATGCCGCTGTTGCAATAGAAATGTTTCATAATTTCACCTTAATTCACGATGATATTATGGATAAAGCCCCATTGAGAAGAGGTTGCCAAACGGTTCATAACAAATGGAATTTAGAAACTGGCATTTTATCGGGTGATGCCTTGATGATTTTGGCTTATAAAATGTTTGATGCCTATAATTTGCGCACTCATAAATCGCTTTTAAACCTGTTTAATCAAACGGCTTTAGCGCTTTGTGAAGGACAGCAATTAGATATGGATTTTGAAACCCAAACTGAGGTAAGTCTTTCAGATTATCTTAAAATGATAAGCTATAAAACCTCTGTTTTAATTGCAGCAGCCTTAAAAATGGGGGCAATTATTGCAAAAGCCAATGAAACAGATGCGCAAAATATTTACAATTTTGGATTGAATCTTGGCATTGCTTTTCAACTTCAAGATGATTATTTGGATGTTTTTTCGGAGACCAATTTTGGCAAGCAAAAAGCAGGTGATATCATTGAAAATAAAAAGACTTTTTTATATTTAAAATGTCTTGAATTAGCAAGTGAATCTGATAAAAAAATCCTGTTAAATCTTTTTAGCCAAAAGCAAAACCATCCAACAAAAGTAGCTCAAGTTGTGGCGCTTTATAACAAATATGAGCTTTCAAAAGTAGTGAAACTCAAAATGGATTATTTTACAACGATTGCTTTAAAATACGTCAACAAGCTTACCGTTGCCGACGCTAAAAAAGAGCTTTTAAGAGATTTTTCAAAACATTTAATGCAACGAACACTATAAAAAAGTGAAAACTCAAAACACAGAAATTAAACTGTTTTCAAAAAGTTTATCTGCAAACCTATATCAGCATCTCATTGTGCAACTCAATAAAGACCTATTGCTTGGCGGAATAAATCTCAAATTTGACTCAAAAATAGCACCCCTTGATCTAGTTAATCAGCTACAAGTTGCCATTGAAAATTTGGTAAAAAATAATTACCAAACGTTTAATCAATTTATGTATACCTTGGATGTTTCGGAGAAAAAAATTAATGACATTAGTGAAACTGAACTCAGCAAATTAGTATTAAAACTCACTGAATTGGTGCTTGAACGACTCATGCAAAAAGTTGTTTTAAAGCAACAATTTAAAAACGGTTAATCAAAAAAGCTTTTTATAAAATTATTGCAAAACAAATAATAAAGTCTTAATATTGCAGCCTCAATTGGGACCCATAGCTCAGTTGGTTAGAGCACCTGACTCATAATCAGGTGGTCCTTGGTTCGAGCCCAAGTGGGTCCACAATTTTACCTCAAAAGTTTTAACGACTCGTTTTGAAGTTCAAAATAATCTAAATAGGTATGGTTAATCTTAAATGTCAATTAGACAAGCGTTTTTTGGCAAAATATTTTCAGCAAAATTTTAGGGTTTTATCGAATAGAGTTGTTTCTACAATAGGATAATTCTATATTTAAAATAATTAAGTTAAATTAATTTTATATCTTTGGTTATCGCTTAAATAATAGTAATTTTGCTGCCATTAAGCTTTATGAAAGCCCCTAATAATAAAAAATTGAAACAACCATATAAACTGTTATCTGCAGTATTTATAATGCTTTTTGCATCGGCAGCATTTGGTCAATTTATTCCACCACCACCACCACCACCACCACCTGGTTTTCCTATAGATGGAGGCCTTTTTATACTCGCAATTGCTGGTGCTTATTACGGCGCAAAAAAAATAAAAAAATAGCTTATCCTTTCAGCAACTTAGCGACGTATTTTCCAATAACATCAAACTCTAAATTTACAACACTCCCTTTGCAAATTGATTTAAAATTTGTGTGTTGCAAAGTATAGGGAATAATCGCAACACTAAAACTATTTTTTTTAGAATCTACTACCGTCAAACTCACACCATTAACAGTTATAGAACCCTTTTCTATAGTAATATTATTGATTGAAGCATCGTATTCAAATGTAAATACAAAACTGCCATTAGCATCTGCTACATTAATACACCAAGCGGTTTGATCTACATGACCCTGAACAATGTGACCATCTAGGCGCGCTCCCAAAATCATGGCGCGTTCAAGATTGATAAAATCTCCTACTGCAATGGTTTTAAAATTGCTTTTTTCTAGAGTTTCTTTAATGGCGGTAACGCGATAATTAGCTTCGTCAACTAATTCAACAACCGTTAGGCAAACGCCATTATGAGCCAAACTTTGATCTACTTTAAGCTGTTTTGCCAAGGGTGTTTTTATAGTGATATTGAGGTTGTCTTTATCTTTTTTTAAAGCCGAAACTTGCCCGAGGCTTTCTATGATTCCCGTAAACATATTGTTGATTTTATTGATTACTTTTGCTGGTTCAAAGTTACTAAATATTAAATGTTGAAGATGAAAAAAGATGACAAAATTAGGTTGGGAATTTCGATAGGAGACCTTAACGGAATAGGACTTGAAGTTATTTTAAAAACTTTTGATGATGTGCGCATGTTAGATTTTTGCACGCCTATAATTTTTGGCTCCACAAAAACAATTTCTTTTCATAAAAATGCTTTAAATCTGCAAACCCCAATTGTAGGGATTTCAAATATTAATAGCCTCATTCACAATAAAATAAATCTGTTAAATGTTTGGCAAGAATCGGTTGATATCAATTTTGGACAAGCCACTACAATTGCCGGGAAATATGCCTATCTATCGCTTAACGCCGCTACCGAAGCCTTGAAAAATAATGCTATTGATGTTTTAGTAACCGCGCCAATCAACAAACAAACCATTCAATCGGATGTGTTTCATTTTAATGGACATACCGAATATTTAGAATCGGTTTTAGGTGGAAAAAATTTAATGATTCTAATGGATGGAAATTTAAGAATGGGTTTAGCAACAACGCACATCCCGTTGAGCCAAGTTGCCGAAAAAATTACTCCGGCACTTATCGAAGAAAAAATTGCAATACTCAATGAAAGCTTAAAGCAAGATTTTAACATCCAAAAACCCAGAATTGCCGTTTTAGCACTCAATCCACATAGTGGTGATAATGGTGTTATTGGCAATGAAGAAACTGAAATCATCATTCCAACCCTTAATAAAATACAAGAATCGGGTGTTTTAGCATTTGGTCCTTATGCTGCCGATGGTTTTTTTGGAAATAAAACCTATTTGGGTTTCGACGCCATTTTAGCCATGTATCACGACCAAGGTTTAGCGCCATTTAAAGCGCTTAGTTTTGGAAACGGTGTTAATTTTACGGCAGGCTTATCTAAAATTAGAACCTCGCCCGATCACGGAACCGCTTTTGATATTGCAGGTAAAGGCACCGCCGACTTTCAGTCGTTTAAATCGGCGGTTTATAGCGCCATTGATATCTTTAGAAACAGAGAAACCTACTGCAATTTAAATGAAAATCGGCTAAAAGCTTAATAACCAAGGTGTTTTTTATTTTTTCATTTTAAGATTAAAAATATTATAAGTTTTTTTATCTTTGCAGGCTCAAAATAAGTGTTTATGAAAGGATTGAAAAATGAGTATGTCATTTCATTTGAAGGATTAAAGCTCGGAAAACACCAATTTGAGTATCATATTGACAATAAGTTCTTTGAAGTTTTTAACTATGATGATTTTTTAAATGCCGCTATAAATGTGGTATTAGATTTTGAAAAAGCATCGACATTATTTGATTTAACCTTTGTTGCCAAGGGTTTTTTTGAAGTTGCTTGCGACCTTACCAATGAGCCTTTTAATCAAGCTATTGAAGCTGAATTAAAGCTAATTGTAAAGTTTGGCAATGACTATAACAACGATAATGATGCAGTTTTAATATTGCCACATCAAGCAAGCCAATTAGACGTTTCGCAATATATTTACGAAATGTTGGTATTGGCAATGCCCGCAAAGCATGTTCATCCCGGCATTGCTGATGGCACTTTAAAATCAGACATACTAGAAAAACTAAAAGAACTGCAACCTAAACATAAAATCAGTTTAGAACCAGAAGAAATAGACCCGAGATGGGCTAAATTAAAATCATTAAGAACAGAAAAATAAAAATAAAATGGCACATCCTAAGAGAAAAACCTCGAAAACAAGAAGAGATAAAAGAAGAACACATTATAAAGCAAGTATGCAACAAATTGCTACTGATCCTACAACAGGTGAAGCGCATTTATATCACAGAGCACATTGGCATGAAGGTAAATTATTTTACCGCGGTCAAGTAGTTATGGAATCAGAAGGCGCTAAAGCTTAATTTTTGTAATAGGTACAATAAGCCCTCATTTTGAGGGTTTTTTTATTGTTTTTACTCTTTTCTTGCAAAAAAATAAAGATTTTTAACAAAAACAAAAATATATTTTATTACTTTGACCTTTAATCTTTTTTAAATAGGAAAAGCAATAAAGCCTTTAAAATCGTAATTTATGACAAAAATTTCAGCAGCCATAACTGCAGTTGGTAAGTTTGTTCCAGAATTTGTTTTAACTAACGCCATGTTAGAAACCATGGTAGATACCAATGATGAGTGGATTACAAGTCGCACAGGTATTAAGGAAAGAAGAATTTTAAAAGGTAAAAATAAAGGGACTTCCTATATGGCCATTAAAGCCGCCGAAGATTTGTTAAGTAAAAAGCAAATAGACCCAAAACAAATTGACCTTGTTATCGTAGCCACTGCCACACCCGATATGCAAGCCGCCTCTACCTCAGCTTTTGTAGCAACCAAAATAGGTGCCACAGAAGCTTTTTCATTTGATTTAATAGCGGCTTGTTCTAGTTTTTTATTTGCAATGACTACCGCCGCAAGCTATATAGAATCAGGTAGGTATAAAAAAGTTTTACTTATTGGGGCTGATAAATGTTCCTCTATGATTGATTATACCGATAGAGCAACCTGTATTATTTTTGGTGATGGCGCAGGTGCTGTACTTTTTGAACCAAATACCGAAGGTTTTGGCATGCAAGATCAATATTTAAGAAGCGATGGTAATGGTAGGGAATTTTTAAAAGTTGAGGCTGGTGGCTCATTATTACCCGCGTCTTTAGAAACCATTACCAATAAACAACATTATGTCAATCAAGACGGAAAAACCGTATTTAAGTTTGCCGTTTCTAATATGGCCGATGTTTGTGAAAAAATTCTCGAAAGAAATAACTTAACCAAAGAAGACATTCAATGGTTGGCACCACATCAAGCCAATAAACGCATTATTGACGCCACTTCTAGCCGATTAAATTTAGATCCTGCCAAAGTGATGATTAACATTCACAAATACGGAAATACTACTTCTGCAACTTTACCGTTATTGTTAAACGATTACGAAAGTCAACTTAAAAAGGGAGATAAAATTATTTTTACAGCCTTTGGTGGCGGATTTACTTGGGGTGCAAATTACCTAACTTGGGCCTATAATTACTAAAAAACAATCAAACCTAATATATTATGGATTTAAAAGACATTCAAAATCTGATAAAATTTGTAGCTAAATCGGGCGCAAGTGAAGTTAAATTAGAAATGGACGATGTTAAAATCACCATTAGAACCGGTGAAATAAAACACAGTATTGACTCAGTGGTTCAACAAGTACCCGTTTTGCAAGCACCACAACAAGCAACTTCAATTCAAGAAAGTTCAATAGCGTCAATAGCTTCTGCGCCTTTAGCTCCAGCTCAAAACGATTCAAAATTCATCACTATAAAATCGCCTATTATAGGGACTTTTTATAGAAAACCCTCACCCGATAAAGCCGTTTTTGTAAATATTGGTGATACCATTAGTGTGGGCGATACGGTTTGCGTAATTGAAGCCATGAAATTGTTTAATGAAATTGAATCAGAAGTTTCAGGAAAAATTGTAAAAGTGCTTGTTGATGACGCCTCTCCGGTAGAATTTGACCAACCTTTATTTTTAGTAGATCCATCTTAAAATAAAATTCCAATATTCAAGCATCAACTTCCATACTATAAAATGGATTGGTTTTTTGAATAGTGAAAATTCGAAAATCTATGTTTAAAAAAATATTAATTGCCAATAGAGGAGAAATTGCCCTGCGTGTTATTAGAACATGTAGAGAAATGGGAATTAAAACCGTTGCCGTTTATTCTACTGCCGATGCCGAAAGTTTGCACGTTAAATTTGCCGATGAAGCCGTTTGCATTGGACCTCCGCCAAGTAATTTATCCTATTTAAAAATGTCTAATATTTTGGCTGCAGCCGAAATAACTAATGCCGATGCCATCCATCCCGGCTACGGTTTTCTATCTGAAAATGCACGGTTTTCAAAACTTTGCGACGAGCACGGCATTAAATTTATTGGCGCAAGTGCCGATATGATTAATAAAATGGGCGATAAAGCCTCTGCAAAAGCAACTATGAAAGCCAATGGCGTTCCAACAATTCCTGGTTCCGATGGCATTATTTCATCTTTTCCTGTGGCCGAAAAATTAGCCGAAAAAATAGGTTATCCTGTAATGCTCAAAGCTACAGCAGGTGGCGGTGGCAAAGGAATGCGTGGCGTTTATAAACCCGAAGATTTAAAAAACGCCTGGGATTCGGCCCGTCAAGAAGCAAAAGCTTGTTTTGACAATGACGGCATGTATATGGAAAAACTGATTGAAGAACCGCGACACATTGAAATTCAAGTTGTAGGTGATTCTTTTGGCAAAGCATGTCATTTATCGGAACGCGATTGCTCAATTCAACGTCGTCATCAAAAACTTACTGAAGAAACCCCTTCGCCATTTATGACCAATGCCTTGCGAAAAAAAATGGGTGATGCCGCTGTTAAAGCAACCGAATCTATTGCTTATGAGGGCGTGGGAACGATTGAATTTTTAGTAGATAAACATCACAATTTTTACTTTATGGAGATGAATACGCGTATTCAAGTAGAACATCCCATAACCGAGCAAGTTATAGAATTTGATTTGGTTCGCGAACAAATTTTAGTAGCCGCAGGTGTGCCAATTTCTGGTAAAAATTATTTTCCTAGACTCCATTCAATTGAATGCAGAATAAATGCCGAAGACCCTTATAATGGATTTAGACCATCACCAGGACTTATCACAACCCTTCATATTCCAGGCGGTCATGGCGTTAGAGTTGATACCCACGTATATGCAGGTTATAGAATTCCACCAAATTATGATTCGATGATTGCAAAATTGATTACCACGGCGCAATCAAGAGAAGAAGCCATTAGCAAAATGAAACGTGCTCTTGGAGAATTTGTTGTTGAAGGGGTTAAAACAACTATCCCATTTCATTTGCAATTAATGGATAATGAACATTATTTAGCCGGCAATTATACTACTAAATTTATGGAAGACTTTAAATTGCTTCCCGAAAATTAAAGATAGAATTCGCTATAATATTGGGGATTAACAATTGTTAATCCCCTTTTTTTTGTAGTTTTGGTTAAATTTAAATAACCATGAACCCAAAGAGCCTTAAAATTGATGGAATTGATAAAATTATTTTGCGCCATTTGATGCAAAATGCCAGAAAACCAATTTTAAGTATTGCCAAAGAGGTGGGCATATCGGGCGCTGCCATACATCAACGCTTAAAAAAATTAGAAAGCACCGGGTTAATAACAGGCACAAAAACCGTTTTAAATACCGAACTTTTAGGCTATAAAACGCTCGCTTTTGTAGGGATTTTTTTGGATGCAGCCAGTAAAAACTCGGCCGCTTTAAAAAAGTTGACCGAAATTCCCGAGGTGATAGAAAGTCATTATACCACCGGTAATTATGCTATTTTTGTTAAAATATTATGTAAAGACAATGCCCATTTAATGTATTTGCTCAACAAAGAAATACAATCAATAAAAGGCGTTGCGCGCACCGAAACTTTTATTTCACTCGAACAACAAATAAACAGGCAAATTACTATTTAACGTCGGCTATTGTAAATATTGAGATAATACAATAAAGTTGCCAAAGCACCCACAGCTGCTACCACATAAGTACTTGCCGCCCATTTTAAAGCCTCTTTTGCTTTAACGTGTTCTTGCCTATTAAGCACATTTTTTGTTTCGAGCCAAACTAAAGCGCGATTACTAGCATCAAATTCAACGGGAAGCGTTATAAAACTAAATAGCACGTTGGCGGCAAATAAAATGATGCCTATTAAAAGTAAATAGGGAAATACTTTAAAAAATAAAATACCCCCTATCAATAAAAAGCTAGCATATTTTGAAATAACATTAATGGTAGGCACTAATTGTGAACGGATATTTAACCAAGCATAACTTTTTGCATGTTGAACCGCGTGACCACACTCATGAGCAGCAACGGCAGCCGCAGCAATATTGCGTCCTTCAAAAACTTCTTGGCTTAAGTTAACGGTTTTGTCTAATGGGTTGTAATGATCGGTTAATTGACCTGGTGTTGATATAATTTTAACATCAAAAATACGATGGTCTGCCAACATTTTTTCGGCAATATCCCTTCCGCTTAAATTATTTTGAAGTTCCATTTTAGAGAATTCTTTAAACTTAGACCTAAGCTTATATTGCACAAACCAACTTAAACCTCCAATAAAAATAATAAGTAGTAGCATAACGATAAAATTTTAAACAATAATAATACCTTTACAGCATAAATTATTCCAATTTATAAAACACGTCAAAATGTCAAAATTAATTAAAATCCTATTAATATATACGGGCGGAACCATTGGCATGATTAAAGATTCAAAAACTGGAGCCTTGAGAGCTTTTAATTTTGATAAACTTTTGTCGCGCATTCCCGAGCTGAATTTACTAGATTGTAATATTTCAACCATATCATTTAAAACGCCCATAGATTCGAGCGATATGAATACCTATTATTATGGTGAATTGGTTGATATCATTGCCAATAATTATCATAATTACGATGGGTTTGTTGTTTTATCAGGTTCAGATACGATGGCTTATACCTCGTCAGTCATCAGTTTTATGCTCGAAAATTTATCAAAACCTATCATCTTTACTGGTTCTCAATTGCCAATAGGTGATTTGAGAACAGATGCTAAAGAAAATTTGATTACGGCCATTCAAATTGCTTCTTTTTATAAAGATAACATTCCGGTTGTTCCGGAGGTGGCTCTATATTTTGAATACCAATTATATCGGGCAAACCGCACCACAAAGATAAATGCTGAGCATTTTGAGGCGTTTAATTCTTTAAATTATCCGCCTTTAGCAAAATCGGGAGTTCATTTAAATTTTAATTTTGATGCCATAATGCCCTATAATAAAAAGGAATTGGTTGTGAGAAAAAATTTAGACACTAATATTGCCATTTTAAAAATTTTTCCGGGTATTACCGCGACAACCGTTGCAAGCATTTTAAATATAAAAAACATTAAAGGAATTATTATAGAAACCTTTGGTTCGGGTAATGCGCCAACAGCAGCTTGGTTTATTGATTTGTTAAAAAAAGCAATTAAAAAAGGCATTTATATTGTCAATGTTACGCAATGTTCAGGAGGAAGTGTAAATTTAGGTCAGTATGAATCGAGTTCACAGATGAAAAATATAGGTGTTATTGATGGAAAAGACATAACCACAGAAGCTGCTGTTGCTAAGTTTTTTTACCTTTTAGGTGCTCAAATACCAAAAAAAGAATTCAAATTAATTTTCGAAACCTCGTTGAGAGGAGAAATTAGTTAGAAAATTTTTTGAAGTTAATTTTTTTTCGTTAATTGGCAGTCTTAAAAACCAATTTTTAGGAGAGTTGGCCGAGTGGTTTAAGGCGCATGTTTCGAAAGCATGATTACAAGTAATTGTAACAGGGGTTCGAATCCCTTATTCTCCGCAGAATTGTTTTTTTTATTTAAAATAATTTATATCTTTAACCCGTTAACAATTTAATCAATTTAAGAATTAAAAACTAAAACATGAAAAGAGTATTTACTATCCTAGCCATTGCAGGATTATTGTTTTTTAGTGCAACTCCAGCAGTTTACGCACAAGACGAAACAACCACAAATCAAGTAGCAGATTCTACAAAAACAGATGAAACTGTAGCTCCTGCCGACGTACAAACAACTGATAACGCAACCCCTGCCGAAGAGAAAACGTTTCATCAAGTTCTAAAACAAAAATTTATTGAAGGTGGTCCTGGATTTATGGGGATTGTTCTTTTAACCCTAATTTTTGGTTTAGCAATTGCCATTGAAAGAATTATCTATCTTAATATGGCTTCAACTAATACTAGAAAATTAGTTCAAGGTGTTGAAGATGCTTTAAAATCAGGTGGTGTCGAAGAAGCAAAAGAATTATGTAGAAATACAAAAGGGCCCGTTGCCTCTATATTTTATCAGGGATTAGACCGTATGGACGAAGGAATTGACAATGTTGAAAAAGCAGTTGTTGGTTATGGTGGTGTTCAAATGGGACTACTTGAAAAAAATATTGCATGGTTGTCTTTATTTATTGCGCTTGCCCCAATGCTTGGGTTCTTAGGTACTGTAATAGGGATGATTGGAGCGTTTGATGCTATTGAAGCCGCAGGTGATATTTCTCCATCATTAGTGGCTGCAGGTATTAAAGTGGCTTTGTTAACAACCGTATTTGGATTAATAGTAGCTATGATTCTTCAAATATTTTATAATTATATTATCTCTAAAATAGATAGCATCGTTAACAATATGGAAGATGCATCAATCACTTTAATTGATGTATTAATAAGAAATAAAAACAAATAACAATTATGAAAAATACTAAAATATTAAACATATTTGTTGGTATTGTCATGGTATTGGGAATAATCTTTTGGGTTAGAACCGGTATGAACAGTGATGGCTTAAAAGATAATGCCGACTTACAAGCAAGCGTTTTAAACCCTTTTAGTTTTTTAACTGCAATTTTATTACTCATTTCAATTGGAGCTGCTACCTTTTTTTCAGTTGCAAATTTGTTTAGTGATCCCAAACTTTTAAAAAGATCATTAGCCGGACTTGCTTTTATGATGGTAATTTTAATATTTTCCTATCTAATAGCCCCTTCTGAAATCGTTTTAAATATAAAAGGTGAAGAATTAGCTTCTGCCTCCATTTCAAAATGGGTTAGCACTGGTATCTGGTATTCTATTATTTTGGGTATTGTAGGTGTTTTGTTTTTCATTGTTGATTTTGTAAAATCATTTATTAAATAATATTCAATATGGCTAGACGAGATACACCAGAAATTAATGCAGGCTCAATGGCAGATATTGCCTTTTTGCTTTTGATTTTTTTCTTGGTGACCACTACAATGGATGTTACTTCCGGTATTAGTAGAAAATTACCTGAAAAACCGCCCAAAGATGCGCCACCACCACCAAAAATTAAGGAGCGAAATATTTTTGAAGTAACCATCAACAGAAACAATATGCTATTTGTTGAAGGAGGCATTATGGATATTAACGATTTAAGAGAAGCCGCTAAAAAATTTATTGATAATGGCGGCGGAACCATATCGGCTGGTACTGAAAAGAATGATTGCGATTATTGCGAAGGTGAAAAAGATCCTAACTCTTCTGACAACCCAAGCAAGGCAATTATTTCATTGCAAAATGATAGAGGTACTGCTTACAAAACTTATATTGCCGTTCAAAATGAATTGGTTGCGGCCTATTCTGAAATTAGAGACCGTTATTCACTTAAAAAATTTGGCAGACGTTTTGGAGAGTTAACGACCGACCAACAAAAAGTTGTAAAAGACGCTTATCCTCAAATCATTTCAGAGGCTGAACCTAACAAATCATAAACTTACTTTAAAATTATGTCAAAATTCACTAAAAAGAAAAAGGGATTACCACCTATATCTACAGCATCATTACCTGATATTGTTTTTATGTTGTTATTCTTTTTTATGGTTACTACGGTTATGCGCGAAACAGATCCCTTAATTGATGTTCGCGTTCCAACAGCTACTGAAGTTCAAAAACTTGAACGTAAAAACTTGGTAAGCTATATTTGGGTAGGAAAACCAAAAATGAAATATAGAGAAAAATATGGCAACACCGATAAAATTCAGTTAAATGATAAATTTGCTGCCGTAAGTGATATTAAGAATTTTATTTTAGCAGAAAGAGCTTCTAAAAAAGAAGAAGAAATTCCTTATATGACCACTTCAATCAAAGCTGATGAAGAAGCTAATATGGGTATAATATCTGATATTAAAATAGAATTAAGAGATATCAATGCACTTAAAATTAATTACGCTACTCATAAAGGAACAGACCCTAAAAAGGAGAATAATTAATAACTAATAAATACAAATTTTGAAGGCTGTCTTTTTAAGGCGGCCTTTTTTTTATAAAAATATTAATACCGATAAAGCGATTCCGCCAATGCCCAAAATAATACCAATAATGATTTCGAGGGGGGAATGTGCTTTTAAGACCAATCTTGCGGTAGCTAATGCACCGTTTAAAAATATTAACAACGCAATAAAATTCAAATTATTGGTATTAAAATACAAACCCAATAGAATAAAAAAGGCGGTAAAACCGCTTATACCTATCAAATGAAGACTTGTTTTAAAATTTATTAAAAGCAATAAATAGGCCATTGATAAAGCAAACAAACAGCCAAAAAACAGGAGGCTCAAAATCTTAAAATCAGGAATTTTGTAAATAAAGCTTCCCAACAATAAACTGATAATCATAAAGCTTAAAATTGGCGTTTTGCGTTCCCTAGCTTCACTAATATTAAAATCACTTATCAATTTTATCTGCTTAAAAAATATTAAAAGTGATAAAGGCAAAACATACGACATTAAAAACACCAAACCCACTAAAAAGTAGATTTTAGGATGTTCATAATGAATAGGAGAAACGATGAAAAATAAAAGCGTTGCCAAGGTTGGCAATAAAATTGGATGAAGTATTACCGAAAGAGACCTCGAAATTCTAACCAAAATCTAAAATATTTTTCGCAATCTAGCGACTGGTAAATCAAGCTGTTCCCTATATTTTGCAACGGTTCTGCGCGCAATGGGATAACCTTTTTTTAATAACAATTCGGCTAATTTGCCATCAGCGAGTGGCTTCGATTTATTTTCTTGTTCAATTAAATTGTGTAATATTTTTTTAATTTCTTTAGTAGAAACCTCATCGCCTTGATCATTTTTCATTGATTCAGAAAAGAATTGCTTTATCAATTTTGTGCCATAAGGCGTGTCAACATATTTGCTATTGGCAACCCTTGATATTGTTGAAATATCCATTTTTACAGCTTCGGCAATATCTTTTAAAATCATCGGTCTCAATTTTTGTTCATCACCTGTTAAAAAATATGCTTTTTGATAATTCATAATGGCGTTCATCGTTACATAAAGTGTGTGTTGGCGTTGTATAACGGCATCTATAAACCACTTCGCTGCATCTAATTTTTGTTTTACAAAAAAAACAGCTTCTTTTTGAGACTGATTTTTGCTCGAAGATTCTTGATAGCTTTTTAATAAATTTTGATACTCGCTTGAAATATGCAATTCAGGTGAATTAAGCCCGTGTAGTTGTAGCACCAACTCATTATCTTCAATAGTAATGGTAAAATCAGGAATAATCTGGGAATTCGACTTTGAGTTGTCTATAAAATTTCCTCCTGGTTTTGGGTTTAAACACGCAATTTCTTTAATGGCATTTCTAAGCGCATCCTCAGATATTTGGTGTATAAAAATCAACTTGTCAAAATGTTTTTTTACAAATTCATCAAACGATTCACTTAATAAGGTTATGGCCAATAGCCTCGCTGGAGTTTCCGTTTTTCGTTTTAGCTGCAACAAAAGGCATTCTTTTAAATCTCGTGCCCCTACGCCAACCGGATCTAACTGTTGAACGAGGTTTAAAATTTTGTTAACTTCAGCAACCTTAGTAGAAATGTTTTGCGAAAATGCTAAATCATCTACAATATCTTCAACCGACCGTCTCAAATAGCCACTATCATCAATACTTCCAACTAAAAATTCGGCAATCTGAGCATCCTTTTCAGATAAACTAAAGGTGTTTAATTGCTCTTGCAAATATTGGGTAAATGATTTTTCTGAAGCAAAAGGAATGCTTTTTTCTTCGTCATCACTACTGTAATTATTGGCTTGAAGTCTATAATTTGGAATTTCGTCATCACTTAAATATTCATCTATATTTAAATCAGAACTCGAATCAGCATCTGAATCAAATGATTCATAATCATCATTATCATAATCATTACTAAAAGCATCATCGCTAATGTCATCCTCTTTACCAGATTCTAAAGCGGGATTTTCTTCAATTTCCTGTTTTAATTTTTGCTCAAACGCTTGTGTAGGCAATTGGATTAGACGCATCAACTGTATTTGTTGAGGCGATAATTTTTGCATTAATTTTTGTTGCAATCGCTGATTGAGCATAGATTATGGGTGCTAAATAGCTGTAAAAATACAACTTTAGTTTTATATAAAACATCTGGATTTTTGTAATTTAAAACTTAAAAATAAGTAGCAAAAGCTACCTAAAATTCAGCATTTTGAGGATACCTTGGATAAGGAATAACGTCTCTAATATTTCCCATTCCGGTAGTAAATTGAACAAGCCGCTCAAAGCCTAATCCAAAGCCACTGTGAACGCAGGTTCCAAATTTTCGCAAATCTAAATACCACCAAAGCTCTTTTTCATTGATGCCTAATGCTTTTATTTTTTCTACCAAAACATCTAAACGCTCTTCGCGTTGTGAGCCACCAACAATTTCTCCAATGCCCGGAAACAGCACATCCATAGCTCTTACTGTTTTTCCATCTTCATTTAAACGCATATAAAAAGCCTTGATTTCGGCTGGATAATCATATAAAATTACAGGACATTTAAAGTGCTTTTCAACTAAAAAACGTTCGTGCTCACTTTGTAAATCGGCTCCCCACTCTTTTATAGGATACTGAAATTTATTCTTTTTATTGGGTGCTGAATTTTTAAGAATTTCAATCGCTTCGGTATAGCTCACGCGTTTAAAATTATTGTCTACCACAAAATGCAACTTTTCTAATAAGGAAAATTCACTGCGCTCTTGAGTGGGTTTTGTTTTTTCCTCGTCGGCTAAACGTTGATTTAAAAAGTCTAAATCATCCTGACAATGTTCAAGCACATATTTTAGGGTATATTGTATAAAATCTTGCGCCAAATCCATATTATCTTCTAAATCATTAAAGGCGACTTCGGGTTCAATCATCCAAAATTCGGCTAAATGGCGGGTGGTATTTGAGTTTTCGGCTCTAAAAGTTGGACCAAAAGTATAAACTTTGCCCAATGCCAATGCATAAGTTTCGGCTTCAAGCTGACCCGAAACCGTAAGATTTGTTTGTTTTCCAAAAAAATCTTGACTGTAGTCAACTGCGCCCGTATTGGTTAACGGTAGTTTTTTAGCGTCAAGATTGCTAACTCTAAATAGTTCACCTGCCCCTTCAGCATCTGATCCTGTGATGATTGGGGCGTTAAAATAGTAAAATCCGTTTTGTGTAAAATATTGATGAACGGCAAATGCCAATGCCGATCGCAAACGCATCACCGCGCTAAAGGTATTTGTTCGGATGCGCAAATGGGCTTGTTCTCTTAAAAATTCTAAGCTGTGCTTTTTTGGCTGAATGGGATATACTTCCGGATTACAATCCCCCAAAATACTTAATTCAGTAACCTGTATTTCAAATTTTTGACCTTTTCCTAAACTCTCAATTAAAGTCCCTTTAACATTGATAGCCGCACCCGTTGTGATGCGTTTTAAAGTGGCTTCGTCAAAAGCTTCAAAGTCTAAAACACATTGTATGTTGTTTAAACTAGAGCCGTCGTTTAAAGCAATAAATCGATTGCTTCTAAAGGTTCTAACCCAGCCATTTACATTAATATTTTGCAATAAATCTTTGCCTTTTAGCAAAGCGGCAACAGTCGTTTTAATCATCATCCTAATTTTAGAAGTTGCAAAGATACCAAACCAAATAAAAATACCCTTAAGTCCATCAAAATTTATCTAATTTTAAGATGCAATTTTTTTATCAGATAAAAAGGGAAGCGACAGTGGTGTTTATTTTATCAGTCCTATTAAATATTGTCCATAACCACTTTTTAAGAGCGGTTGTGCGATAGTTTTTAATTGTTCGGCATTGATAAATCCGTTTTTGTAGGCAATTTCTTCGATGCATCCAATTTTTAAACCTTGGCGTTCTTCAATGACTTGTACAAATTGTGACGCTTGATTTAGGGAGGCAAAAGTTCCGGTGTCTAACCAAGCCGTGCCGCGTGTTAAGGTGCGGACTTGCAATTTGTTTTGAGCTAAATAATGGCTATTAATATCGGTAATTTCATATTCGCCACGTGCACTTGGTTTTAAGTTTTTGGCGATTTTTACAACCGAATTATCGTAAAAGTAAATTCCGGGTACGGCATAATTAGATTTTGCTTTTAGTGGTTTTTCTTCTATTGAAATAACGGAATTATTTTTATCAAATTCAACCACACCATAGCGTTCTGGGTCGCTAACGTGATAGGCAAATACAATGCCCCCATAAGGGTTTGTAGCGCTTCGCAATATTTGCTCCAGCCCAGTGCCATAAAAAATATTATCGCCTAAAACCAAAGCAACTTTATCGTCTTTAATAAAATCGGCTCCTAAAACAAAAGCTTGTGCCAAACCATTTGGTATTTCTTGAGCCACATAACTAAACTGGCAACCAATTCGGCTTCCATCGCCCAAAAGGCGTTCAAATAAAGGTAAATCGTGTGGTGTAGAAATGATTAAAATTTCTCTGATTCCCGCCAAAAGTAAAATTGATAGCGGATAATAAACCATAGGTTTATCATAAATGGGCATCAATTGTTTGCTAATTCCAAGCGTAATGGGGTGTAAACGGGTTCCGCTACCTCCGGCAAGTATAATTCCTTTCATTTTATGAGTCGTCTTCGTTAATCAAATCAATGGTTGGTTCTTTTAAAACTGCTTTATTGGCGATATCTTGGTCTAAAGATAGCAATAAAGAAGGCAATAATAACAAGTTAGTAAGCATGGCAAATAGCAAGGTTATAGAAACCAATCCGCCTAAGGCTTTTGTACCGCCAAAACTTGAGGCGGTAAATACTAAAAAGCCAAAAAACAATACGATAGAGGTGTAAAACATGCTCACGCCTGTTTCGCGCAAAGCGATGTAAACTGATTTTTTAATCCGCCAACTATTGATTTGTAATTCTTGTCGGTATTTTACCAAAAAATGGATGGTGTCATCAACCGAAATGCCAAAAGCAATGCTAAATACCAAAATAGTTGATGGTTTTATTGGGATTCCTAAATAGCCCATAATGCCCGCCGTTATTAAGAGCGGAAACATATTTGGAATGATAGAAATTAAAATCATTCTGAATGATCTAAATAAAAATCCCATAAATAAGGCAATCAAGAAAATGGCTAAGGTTAAAGAAATAATGAGGTTTTTGGTTAAATAATCAGTACCTTTTAAAAACAATAGGGCTTTTCCGGTAAAGGTTACTTTATATTTATCTGAAGGAAACTCATTTGCTACACGGTCTTCTAAACGCTCTTCAATTCCCGTCATTTTATTGGTACCTATATCCTTCATGAAGGTGGTTATTCTGGCATAACGACCAGTGGAATCAACAAAGTTTTTGAGCAAATTAGATTTAGTATCCGAATTTTTGGTGTAACTTAAAATGAAGCTTTTTTCTTGAGAAGTTGGCAAACTGTAATATTTTGGATTTCCATTATAAAAAGCTTGCTTAGAATATTTAACCAGATTTAAAATTGAAATTGGTTTTGAAAGTTGTGGAATTTCATCAATTGTTTCTTCTAATCTTTCCATCCGCTTTAGCGTTGAAAGTTGAGAAACACCCTTATTTTGCTTGGTATCGATGAGTATTTCAAGTGGCATAATGCCACCAAATTCATTTTCAAAAAACACAATGTCTTTAAAAAAAGGTTTGCTTTTTGGCATATCGTCAATTAAACTTCCCGAAACTTTAATCATATAAATACCAATCATACTCACAATGATTAAAATAAGTGTCGAGGCATAAACTGCAAAGCGGTGATAGCGGACAATATTTTCAAGAACAGAAACAATTTTTCCCATCCATTTTTGTTCAAGATGCTTTAAATGCTTGTATTTTGGGATAGGCATAAAGCTATAAATAATAGGAATTAGCAACAATGACAAGACGTATAATGCCATAATATTGATTGAAGCAATTGTGCCAAATTCTTTTAAAAGACGACTTTTTGTAAAAATAAAGGTAGCAAAACCGGCGGCCGTTGTTAAATTAGTCATTAAAGCTGCCGTGCCAATTTTAGTGATAACCCGCTGTAATGATTTTGCTTGATTGCCGTGATTTTTTATTTCTTGCTGGTATTTATTAATAAGAAAGATGGCGTTTGGAACGCCAATTACAATAATTAAAGGCGGAATTAAGGCGGTTAAAACGGTCAATTCATATCCAAATGCGCCGATGATACCAAAAGCCCAAATTACCCCAATACTCACCACGCTCATCGCAATAAAAGTGGCTCTAAAAGACCTAAAGAAAAAGAAGAAAATAAGTGTGGTAACTCCAAAAGCCAATCCAACAAAAATGCCAATTTCGTCCACAATGCTTTGAGAGTTCATGGTGCGTATATAGGGCATTCCCGAAACATAAACATCCAAATTGTTGCCTTTTTCAAATTTTTCGATGATTGGATTGAGCTGATTAATCACAAAATCTTTACGAGATTCGGTATTTACAATATCCTTTTTTAGGTAGATAAGGCTTTGTATGGTATGTGTTTTTTTATTGTATAAAAAATTGTCGAAAAAAGGAAGGCTGTCAAACAAACTGTTGGTGATGGCCTTAACGGCTTCAACCGTTTGCGGATCTTTTTCGTAAAGTGGTTCAACAATAAACTTATTATTTAAATTGTCTTTTTTAAGTTTTTTGATATCCCCTAAAGAAAAGGTAAAATCTACTGCACTAAAACTCGCCAGTTTTTTAGATAAGGCGTTCCAATTGTTAAATTTATCAGGGGTAAAAAAGCTAGAATCTTTAACGGCGATGATTATAAGGTTGCCTTCTTCTCCAAATATTTTTAAAAAATTATCGTAAACTATTGAAGCAGGATGATCGGAAGGCAACATATTAGCCTCGGTATAAGAGAGCCTAATATTTTTGGTTTGTGTTAATAGAACGGCTGTTATTGCTACAATAACCGCTAGAAAAAAAATTCTGTTTCTTAAAATTAGCCTAGAAATAAACGACCAAAACTTCATGTTTTTATTTTTAGTAACTCTCTAGCCAATATTGATTGTTGAGAATTGTATTGTTTTTAAACCGTCATGATTTCTTTTTCTTTAACCGCTAAAATTTCATCAATATGTTTGATGTACTTGTCAGTTAATGCTTGAATCTGAGCTTCGGCATCTTTTGCATCATCCTCTGACAAACCGTCGTTTTCGAGTTTTTTTATATCGGCATTGGCATCTTTACGAGCCGAGCGCACACCTATTTTATCGTTTTCGGCTTCGGCTTTTGCCATTTTTGATAATTCTCTTCGGCGTTCTTCGGTTAAAGCCGGAATGTTGATAATAATTGTATCTCCATTATTCATGGGATTAAAACCAAGATTGGCAACCATAATGGCGCGTTCAATTTCGTGTAACATCTTTTTTTCCCAAGGTTGAACGGTAATGGTTTTGCCGTCGGGTGTATTGATATTCGAAACCTGGCTTAAGGGCGTTAATGCGCCGTAATATTCTACCAAAACACTGTGTAACATGGCTGGAGAAGCTTTGCCAGCGCGAATATTCATCAACTCTTTTTTAAGGTGTGCTAGAGCATTATCCATTTGCTCCTTTGCACTGTCTAAAATAAAATTAACTTCTTCATTCATTGATATATATTTAAATTTTATTAACTAAAGTCCCTATTTTTTGGCCTTTTAAAACCTTTAGCAAATTGCCTTTTTTGTTCATATCAAAAATCATAATCGGCAGGTTATTCTCTTCACTCAAGGTGAAAGCAGTCATATCCATAACGTTTAACTTTTTGCTTAAAACATCTTTAAAAGTAATGTTGTCAAATTTTATAGCATCTTTATTTTTTTCGGGATCTGATGAGTAGATGCCATCAACGCGGGTACCTTTTAAAATAACATCCGCACTAATTTCTATGGCTCTTAAAACTGCGGCAGTATCGGTGGTGAAATAGGGATTTCCGGTACCGGCGCCAAAAATAACCACGCGCCCTTTTTCGAGGTGGCGAACGGCACGCCTTTTAATATAGGGTTCGGCAATTTGCTCCATCTTAATAGCGGTTAACAAGCGGGTTTTTAAATCGAGATCTTCTAAAGCCGATTGCAAGGCTAATCCGTTTATAACGGTTGCCAACATTCCCATATAATCGGCTTGAACGCGGTCTAAACCTTGACTGGTAGCGGCGACCCCTCTAAAAATATTTCCACCGCCAATTACAATGGCAACTTCTACACCTTTATCTACAATTTCCTTAATTTCTTTTGAATAATCGGCTAACCTAACTGGGTCAATGCCATATTGGCGACTTCCCATTAAGGCTTCACCACTTAGTTTTAATAAGATTCTTTTGTAATGCATTTTTATAAGAAAGTTTGACAAATATACTAAAATATGAGTTTGTTTTCTTTTAATTTGATGAGCTAATTTTTTTGATTATCACAAAAGGGTATTTGCTTTATAAAGCAAAAAAATCCCGCTTAAAGCGGGATTTTTTATGCTCCATTCAACTAATTAAGCTTTCTTTTCTGTGGTTTTATTGGTTGCGCAGCTTGCCTCCATTTTACCGTCACAACAAGATTTTGTCATGGATGTTTTGGTGGCTTTAGCTTTGCATTCGGCACAAAGTTCTTTAGCGCCTTTACAATTTGCACAACCCATAGCGGTTGCGTCAGCTTCTTTAAATTTATTGATTTGCGCTTTAACTTCTTCTTCGGTTCCAATAAATATTTGTTCATCTGTTTTAACTTCTCCATTTACGGTAGTGGTTGTTGAAACAACTGCTTTAAAAATACCGTCATCTTGTTTTATCATTTGAACTTTAATTTCTTTTGTTCCTTTTGCGGAGTCGTTTGTGCCCTCAACAGTTATTTCAGTGCCATTTGCTGGAGTTGTATTTTGAATGTCAATTGCAATACTAGGTGCAATAACAAGCGCCACAACACTCATCAATTTGATTAAGATATTTAATGATGGTCCAGATGTATCTTTAAATGGATCTCCAACGGTATCACCAACTACGGCGGCTTTATGGGGGTCAGAACCTTTTTTATAAGTTACGCCATTAATTTCTACGCCCCCTTCAATCATTTTTTTAGCATTATCCCAAGCGCCACCGGCATTAGATTGGAAGATAGCCATCAACACACCTGTAACGGTAACGCCTGCTAATAAGCCCCCTAACATTTCAGGTCCGCCAATAAAACCAACTGCAACTGGCGCTGCAATTGCTAATACGCCCGGCAAAACCATTTCTCTAATAGAGGCTTTTGTAGAAATATCAACACATTTGCCATATTCGGCTACTCCATCGGCATCATCAAATATTTTTCGATCTTCAACAGAGGCTTTAGACATATCCGAATCGTACTTACGCATCACCTCAAGAGCGGCTTTTAAAGCAGGAATGTCTCTAAACTGACGGCGTACTTCTTCAATCATAGCCATGGCAGCACGTCCTACTGCATTCATTGCTAAAGCAGAGAATACAAAAGGCAACATACCGCCCACTAATAAACCGGCCATTACAAATGATTGTGAAATATCAATAGAATTAATATGCGCTTGTTGCATAAATGCAGAGAATAAAGCCAATGCCGTTAAAGCAGCCGAAGCGATGGCAAAACCTTTGCCAATAGCAGCTGTGGTGTTGCCAACAGCGTCTAATTTATCGGTGCGTTCGCGTACTTCTTTTGGTAATTCGGCCATTTCGGCAATACCACCGGCATTGTCGGATATTGGTCCATAAGCATCAACGGCTAATTGGATTCCGGTGTTTGCTAACATTCCAACGGCTGAAATAGCTATTCCGTATAATCCGGCAAAATCATAAGATAATATAATGGCTGCGGCAATTAATAAAATAGGAATCGCTGTACTCATCATACCAACACCTAATCCGGCAATAATATTTGTGGCAGCTCCAGTAACCGACTGTTTTACAATGCTAAAAACGGGTTTTGTGCCAGTACCTGTGTAATATTCGGTAATTTTACCTACTCCTAACCCAGCTATTAAACCAACAATAGTTGCTAAAAAAACACCTCTTGAAGACATTTCTTTACCGGCATAAACCCAAGTTTCGGGTAAAAATTGTTGAATTAAAAACCAAGAAATTACCACCATTATGCCAGCTGATAAAAATTCACCGACATTTAACGCGGTTTGTGGATTACCACCATCTTTAACTTTGACAAAGAACGTTCCAAAAACAGAAACTAAAATTCCTGTGGCAGATAAAGCTAAAGGCAATAAAACAGCGCCAATTTTAAAATTAGCGAATGCATCAACATTAAAATAAACAGCACCTAAAACCATAGTTGCAATAATTGAACCTACAAACGATTCAAATAAATCGGCTCCCATACCAGCCACATCACCAACATTATCGCCAACGTTATCGGCAATAGTAGCAGGATTTAAAGGGTGATCTTCGGGAATTCCCGCTTCAACCTTTCCAACTAAATCGGCTCCAACATCGGCGGCTTTAGTATAAATACCACCACCAACACGTGCAAAAAGTGCAATTGATGAAGCACCCAATGAAAAACCGGAAATGATATTTAAAATCGTTGCTAAACCATTTTGATCGCTAGCGCTGTATAATGCATCATATAATATAAAAAGGACACTCAATCCGAATACACCT
>PFPU01000015.1 GCA_002793215.1 Flavobacteriales bacterium CG_4_10_14_0_2_um_filter_35_18 | reverse complement strand
AATTAAAGTTTGTGTGGTTTAGACCGCTTTAAGTAGCGGCAAATTTTTACCTTTGTCGGCAAAACGCAAAGCCATCCCGATGAGCATTCAAAATAGATATCATTTAAGAGGTGTTTCGGCATCAAAAGAAGACGTTCATCAAGCCATCAAAAACATTGATAAGGGCTTGTTTCCAAAGGCTTTTTGTAAAATTATTCCCGATTATTTAACAGGCGATTCCGATTATTGTATAGTGATGCACGCCGATGGAGCCGGCACAAAATCTGCTTTAGCGTATTTATATTGGAAAGAAACAGGCGATTTATCGGTGTGGAAAGGCATTGCGCAAGATGCGCTGGTTATGAATATTGACGATTTGATTTGCGTGGGTGCAACCGATAACATTTTGCTGTCATCAACCATTGGACGCAACAAAAATTTGATTCCTGCCGAAGTGATTTCGACCATTATAAACGGTACCGAAGCTTTGCTATCGGAATTAAAAAAACAGGGCGTAAACATTTATGCCACAGGTGGTGAAACTGCCGATGTTGGCGATTTGGTACGCACCATTATTGTAGATTCTACCGTAACCGCGCGCCTAAAACGCAGCGACGTCATTGACAATGCCAACATAAAAGCGGGCGATGTTATTGTTGGTTTGGAGTCGTTTGGACAAGCCGTTTACGAAACCGAATACAACGGCGGCATGGGCAGCAATGGCTTAACCAGCGCACGCCACGATGTGTTTGCCAAATATTTAGCGCATAAATATCCCGAAAGTTTTGACGCCTTAGTACCAAATGATTTGGTTTATTCTGGCAACAGCACACTTACTGACCCAGTTGAAAATTCGCCTTTAAATGCCGGAAAATTAGTGCTTTCGCCTACGCGTACTTATGCCCCAATTATTAAACAGATGCTTGCCAAACACCGCGCCAACATTCACGGCATGGTGCATTGCAGTGGCGGCGCACAAACAAAAATACTTCATTTTATAGACCATCTTCACATTTTAAAAGACCACTTATTTGAGTTACCTCCCTTGTTTAAACTCATTCAGGAGCAAAGTGGAGCCGATTGGAAAGAGCTCTATCAAGTTTTTAATATGGGACATCGCATGGAATTGTATGTTCCGGAAACCATTGCACAAGACTTGATAGAAATTTCAAAATCATTTAAGGTCAACGCTCAAATTATAGGGCGCGTAGAAGCTTCATCCGTTAAGAAACTTACCATTAAAAGTCCTTTTGGAACTTTTGTTTACGCTTAAATTTTACAATTTATAAACTAACAAATCTTTTTATATTTGTATTTTACCTTTAAATAAACAATATTTGTTTAAGTTAGCAGTTAATCTTAAAGTTAAAATTCGTTTTTTTGAAAAGCTATTTTTTTTATTTTTTTGGTACTGGCTTGGCCTTTAGCCTCCTGCTTGCATGCAGCCCAACAAAAAACACCTTTATGAGCCGAAATATGAACGCATTGGGTACAAAATTCAATGTGCTTTATAACGGCCAGCTCGCTTTAGATAAGGGTTTAAAAGAATTAGATGAAGCTTATCAAGATAATTTTTACGAACGCATTCCCATTGAACCTTTAAAAGTAGATGAAAACCTATTTAGACCTTCATTAAAAGGTAATAACAACTTTAAAAATTTTGATCGCGCCGAAGAAAAAGCCGTTAAAGCGGTGCAAATTCACGGCATGACCATTAAAGGGGTAGAGCACAACACACAAATTGACGAAGCTTATTTGCTACTTGGCAAGGCGCGCTATTATACCCAACGTTTTGTGCCTGCATTAGATGCCTTTAATCACACCATAAAAAACGACAGCAAAGCCGATTTAATTTATGAAACCAAATTGTGGCAAGCCAAAACACAAATTCGTTTACAAAATGAAGAACTAGCCATTGAATCGTTAAAAAACATGTTGCGTTTTAACAAAGTTCCAGAAAATACTGTTGAAAACAGTCAAACCGCTATTGCGATGGCTTATAGCCAGATAGACAGTACCGATCAGGTAATTAAACATCTAAAATTAGCGACAAAAATTGGCAAAAATTCCGTACAAAATTCAAGAAACCTAATTGTTTTAGGACAACTTTACAGAGAAAAAGTACAAATAGACTCCTCAAATTTAAGTTTTAACGCCCTTCTCAATTACAAAAAAGCACCCTATAAATTCAAAGTTCAAGCGCAAATAGAACTTGCAAAAAATTATGAAGCCGCCAAAGATTCGGTTGGAGGTGTGCTGATGATGAAGCTCGAAAAAATGATAAAAGATTTTAATAATAGCCCCTATTTAGGTGGACTTTATTATGTGATGGGTGATATTAAACATAAAAACAATGACTTAACTCAAGCCAAGGCTTATTATAATTTATCTTTAAACGCTAAAAATTCTGATAAAAATCAAAAACTTTTGGCCTACGAACAGTTGGCAGCTATCCATATTGAAGAACGAAAATATGTAACTGCCGGCAAATATTACGACAGCATTATCCGCACCAGCGATAATATTAACACCAAAAAATTAAGACAAATTATTCGCAAAAGCGATAAACTAGCCGACGTTATTCTTTACGATGATTTGGCACAACGCAATGACAGCCTATTAAGAATTATGCAGTTAGACACTTCAGCGCAAGTGACGTTCTTTAAAAAACATATCGCCAAATTGCAACAACACGAAAAAGATTCCATTAAACAGGCTTTGGCGGCTATTAAAGAGAAAGAGTTAAACAATCAGCCTTCATTTATTGGCGCAAACGCCTCTAAAAGTTCTTTTTATTTTTATAATAATGAGCTAGTTGGATTTGGAAAGCAAGAATTTGTAAAAGTTTGGGGCGTTTTAAAACTGACTGATAATTGGCGTTATTCTGATAATACGAACACCAGCTCATCAGTTATCGCAAGCACTACAGACAAGGTTCAAGCAAAGATAAATCCAAAGTTTCAGCTCAATTTTTATTTGAATAACCTGCCGACTTCCGCCAAGGAACGCGACAGTATTACCAACATCCGCAACGACGCTTATTATCAACTGGGCCTCATTTATAAAGAACAATTTAACGATTATCCAATGGCAGTTTACTATTTAGACAGCCTCTTAAATTTGAATCCGAATAAAGACCGCCTCTTGCCCATTCATTACCATTTGTATAAAATTTACAGTTTAACAGATACTTTAAAAGCCAGCGACGAAAAGGATTTTATTGTTACAAATTATCCCGATTCAAGATATGCACAACTCATTTTAAAACCAGGACAACAGTTGATTTTTGCCGATAATGATTCGCCGGAAGCACAATATAAAATTGCCTATAACGCTTATCGCGATGCAAATTTTGTGCTTGCCGATAGCTTAGCAACGGCAGCTTTAGAAACCTATCAAGGTTTGCCAATTGTTCCAAAATTTAAATTATTAAAAGCTTATGCAATTGTTAAACTAGATGGTTATAAGGCTTTTAATGAACTGATGAAGGCCATTGCCTTAGAATTTCCAAACACCATTGAAGGAAAAAAAGCTAAAAAAACGTTGACTACAATTAAAGAGGATTTGGCTAAAGCGGATGACTTTTCAACACAAAAAAATCAAGATAATTTGTTTTTAGCGCATCAAGCTCCAAATAAATTAGACCTGAGTAAATTGGAAACACAATTAAAAGATATCGTTCAATTTGAAGAGTTTTCTAACCTCACAGTTGATATAAAACCTTATAATCGCTCTACTAAATTGTTTTTAATCAAAGGTTTTATAAATGAAGACGCTATTAGTGATTTTACTAATTTTGTCAATAATAAGTACAAAAATGTGTTGCCAAAAGATTTTTTTGTAATTTCGCAGTCGAGCTATAATAAAATTCAGCTTTATAAAAACTTAAATAGCTATTTAAAAAAATAAATCAACCTAAAAATTATACCTTATGTTTTCTGATAAAAAAAATCCAATCATTGCAAGCCCCTCACAATCATTAGAAAGAAATACCATCGGTAAAGGAACCTCTATTACTGGAGATTTAGTTTCGGAAGGCGACTTTAGAATTGACGGCGCTGTTGAAGGCACCATCAAAACTTCAGGCAAAGTTATTATTGGTAAAGATGGCGCTGTAAAAGGTACTGTTGAGTGTAATTTCGCCGATATTGAAGGTGTTTTTACTGGAAAAATAATTGTCAATCAATTGTTAACGCTAAAAGCCTCTTCAACCATTACTGGTGAAACCGTAATTGGAACTTTAGCCGTAGAACCAGGTGCTACTTTTGTAAACACGACCTGCACCATGAAGGGTACGATAAAAGAACTCAATAACAATGAGCGACCTCAACAAGCCGAAAAAACAGCTTAATCCCTACATTCAATTTTCAGGAATAGGCTTACAGATGGGCATTACGTTTTATCTGGCAGCCTATTTTGGTAAAAGGCTCGATGCCAAATATCAACTTCCAAAACCTTATTTTACTATTGGGTTTATCCTATTGGGACTCATTGTTTCGATTTATAATTTGGTAAGTCAATTAAAAAATATCAGTAAAAAATAAATATGGCTAAAGTATTTGACTTTAGATTAAAGCTATTTTTAGTACTACTCAGCGTTCTAATAATTCATACTTTATTCTTATATTTTTTAGGTTTTAGTGTCTTTTCTAATTACATCATTTTAGCCTATATTGTCAATTATATTTTGGCTGTAATAATATACATTTTCATTTACCGCTTTAGAATAAAATACCATCATCTTATCGGGTTTTTATTTATGTTTGGCAGTTTTTTAAAATTTTTAGTTTTCTTTTTAATTTTTCATCCAAAATATCTGAATGATGGTAAAACAACAAAATTTGAATTTGCTGCTTTTTTCATTCCCTATATCTCATGTCTTATTTTTGAGACCAAGGCTTTGATTAAAATTCTTAATGTAAAATCAGTTGACTAAATGTCCTTAAAAAAACTAAAAAATAAAGAAAAAAGGTTTTTCTTTTGGTCTTAAAAACCTACATTTGCAAAAATTTTAAGGTCATAATTATTTGTCTGTAATGCAAAAGAATATTATCAATTCAATTCTATTAGTTTCTTTTTTAATCTTAGGACTTCATGGGTTTTCGCAACACCAAGAAAATTTGACTAAACCCGAAGACCAAGAAGCAGAAAAAGATTTAAAAAACGAGATTAAAAATGACATCAAACATCATGTTAAAGATGCCTATTCGTTTGTATTCTTTTCAAATTCTAAAACTGGAGAATCTTATGGTTTTTCACTTCCAGTAATTTTAATTGACAATGGTTTGCATGTGTTTTTGTCTTCAAAATTTAATAATGGCAATAAATTGGTTCATATTGGTGATACTTATTACAAATTATCCCACAGCAAAATATATAAAACTGATGCTAAAGGCACTATTACATTAAATGCCCACGGACATCCAACAAACGATAAACCGATTGATTTATCCATTACAAAAAATGTTTTAAGTATTGCTCTTGTATCATTAATTTTATTTTTAATCTTTTCAGGGTTGGCCAAATCGTATGCTAAAAACGGTTTAATTCCCAAAGGTATTGGGCGCTTTTTTGAACCTATTGTTTTGTATATAAGAGACGAAATTGCTATCCCAAATATCGGTGAAAAGCACTATAAAAAATACATGAATTATTTGTTGACCATTTTCTTTTTTATCTGGTTTTCAAATTTGATAGGAATTACACCTTTCGGCATTAATATTACCGGTAATATAGCTGTGACTTTTGCATTAGCATTACTCACTTTTATTATTACACAATTTTCTGGAAACAAAAATTATTGGAAACACATTTTTTGGATGCCAGGAGTGCCTGTGCCTATGAAAATTATTTTGGCTCCCATTGAGTTGTTAGGAGTGCTTATTAAACCATTTGCTTTGATGATTCGTTTGTTTGCAAACATCTCTGCAGGTCATATTGTAATTTACAGTTTATTAGGTTTGATTTTTATTTTTAAGAGTTATTTAGGAAGTAGCTTGAGTTTTGGCTTAGCATTAGTAATTTCTGTTTTAGAATTACTTGTAGCCATATTACAAGCTTATATATTTACTATGCTATCAGCTTTGTATTTTGGTTTTGCAACTGAAGAACATGCCGAAGCACATTAAAATTGAATGTTTAATTAATTAATATATATAATATGGAAATTCCAGGAATTGTAGGAGCAGGCTTAATTGTAATTGGTGCAGGTATTGGTATTGGTAGAATCGGTGGTTCTGCTATGGATGCTATAGCTCGTCAGCCAGAAGCTTTCGGTAAAATTCAAACAGCTATGCTTATTGCTGCTGCTTTGATTGAAGGTATTGCATTTGCTGCTTTATTTGCAGCTTAATTTTTAAAATAAAAAGCTGTAACGGTTGGTTACAGCTTTTTATTAAATTTTTTAAAAACATTACTACTAAACGATATGGAAAATTTAATAAATGACTTTTCATTTGGATTGTTCTTCTGGCAAACATTACTATTTGGAGTACTTTTAATTTTACTTAGAAAATATGCTTGGAAGCCCATTTTAAGCGCAATTAATGACAGAGAGCAAGGTATTGAAGATGCTTTAGAAGCTGCCGAAAATGCACGTAAAGAAATGCTAAATTTAAAATCGGCTAACGAAGAAATTCTAAAAGAAGCCCGTGCCGAACGCGAAGTGCTTTTAAAAGATGCCCGAGATATTAGGAACAAAATGATATCAGACGCAAAAGAAGTGGCTCAAGAACAAGCACAAAAAATGATTTCTCAAGCTAAAGAAAGCATCACAAACGAAAAGTTGGCCGCCATTACCGAATTAAAAAATCAAGTTGCCGAACTTTCTATTGATATTGCTAAAAAAGTGATTCAACAAGAATTATCTTCAGAAGATAAACACCTCGCTTTGATTGAAAAAATGTTAAAAGACGTCAGCTTAAAATAATTTTATGAAAGAGACGAGAGCCGCATTAAGATACGCCAAAGCTGTATTGAATTTAGCAAAAGAACACCATTTAGCCGAAGTAGTCAATGCCGATTTACAGCTCATAGCGCATACCTTAGAAACCCAAGCTAATTTAAGGGTTACCTTATTAAATCCCGTTTTAAAATCAGGCATTAAAAAAGCAATTCTCACCAAGATTTTTGAATCTAAAGTTAATGGCATGACGCTTGGTTTACTCAATTTATTAATTGAAAATAAACGTTTAAACCTGCTTTCAGATGTCGCTTTACAATATGCTATTATTTACGATTTTGATATCAATTTAGAAATCGCTAGCGTAACAACAGCCGTTCCCATTACAAAAGCCTTAGAAGCTAAAATCCTTGAAAAAATTAAAACCCTTACCGGAAATGAAATCACCATTAAAAATAAGGTTAATCCTGATTTAATTGGAGGTTTTATTATACGCATAGGCGATAAACAATACGATTCTAGTATTGCAGGAAAATTAAATCTCCTAAAAAGAGAATTTGAAGATAATTATTACGTACCCCAATTATAAAAGAATTAGATAAAAGATAAAAATATCAATTATGGCAGAAGTTAAACCAGCTGAAGTTTCAGCTATTTTAAAAGAACAATTAAATGGATTTGAAGCTACGGCTTCATTAAACGAAGTTGGAACCGTTCTTCAGGTAGGCGATGGTATTGCTAGAGTTTATGGTTTATCAAACGTACAATATGGCG
>PFPU01000201.1 GCA_002793215.1 Flavobacteriales bacterium CG_4_10_14_0_2_um_filter_35_18 | reverse complement strand
CACATTCATTCGTTCGCGAATGGTTCGTGCCATACGCGATAAACCAACGCCAAATTGTCCGGCCATTTGTTCGCCTACGGTGCGCACACGTCTATTTGACAAGTGGTCAATATCATCAACTTCGGCTTTAGAATTAATTAATTCTATCAGATATTTTATAATGGTGATAATGTCGAGTTTAGTTAGCACTTTTATGTCCATATCGACATTAAGCGACAACTTTTTATTCATTCTGTAACGACCAACTTCGCCTAAATTATAACGTTGCTCTGAAAAGAATAATTTATTAATAATTCCTTTGGCCGTTTCATAATCGGGTGGTTCGGCATTACGCAATTGACGGTAAATATATTCAACGGCTTCTTTTTCAGAATTTGTTGGATCTTTTTGAAGGGTATTATGGATGATTGCATAATCGCCGAGGTAATTATCTTCTTTATGCAATAAAATTGTTTTAACGCCCGAATCAACAATTTGGTCAATATGTTCTTTTTCAATGATGGTATCTCTATCAAAAATAATCTCATTGCGTTCAATAGAAACAACTTCTCCCGTATCTTCATCGACAAAATCTTCAAACCAAGTTCTTAAAACCCTGGCGGCTAGTTTGCGGCCGAGTATTTTTTTAAGTCCGGTTTTTGAGACTTTAACTTCTTCGGCAAGGTCAAATATTTCGAGAATATCTTTATCGCGTTCAAAACCAATGGCTCTAAATAAAGTTGTTACTGGTAATTTTTTCTTTCTATCAATATAAGCGTACATCACTTGATTGATATCGGTTGCAAACTCAATCCAAGAGCCTTTAAAAGGGATGACTCTAGCGGAATATAATTTAGTTCCGTTTGCGTGGAAAGATTGGCCAAAGAATACGCCTGGAGAACGGTGCAATTGAGAAACGACTACGCGTTCTGCACCATTAATTACAAAGGTACCACTTTGGGTCATATAGGGAATTGTGCCTAGAAAAACATCTTGTACAATGGTTTCAAAGTCTTCGTGTTCTGGGTCGGTACAAAATAATTTAAGTCTCGCTTTTAATGGGACGCTATGTGTTAAGCCACGTTCAATACATTCTTGGATAGAATAGCGCGGAGGATCAACAAAATAGTCTAAAAATTCTAAGACAAAATTATTTCGGGTATCGGTTATTGGAAAGTTATCGGTGAAAGTTTTGTATAAACCTTCGTTGCCTCGTTCATCTGCTTTAGTCTCTAACTGAAAGAAATCTTGAAAAGATTTAACTTGAATATCTAAGAAATCGGGATATTCGGTTACTGATTTTGCTGATGCGAAACTTAATCTGTTTGAACTATTTTTCGTTGCCAATGGAGAAAAATTTAGAGTTTAAAATCTGTTATATATTTATTTACGATTATATACGCAAAATGGTTTAGGTCTATGAATGTAAATTCAAAGACCTAAACCTAAACTGATTAAGCTATTTAAAGCTTATTTAAGCTCAACTTCAGCTCCTGCTTCTTCTAACGCTTTTTTAAGCGCATCTGCTTCGTCTTTAGAAATGCCTTCTTTAACTGGGCTTGGTGCTTCATCAACTAGTGCTTTTGCTTCTTTTAGGCCTAAACCGGTTAATTCTTTAACCAATTTAACAACTGCTAATTTTGAAGCGCCAGCTGCTTTAAGTATTACAGTAAATTCTGTTTGTACTTCTGCATCTTCTGTTGCTACTGCTGCTGGACCTGCTACTGCAACTGCTGCTGCTGCTGGTTCAATACCATACTCGTTTTTTAAAATATTTGCCAACTCATTAACTTCTTTTACAGTTAGGTTAACCAATTGTTCTGCGAATGCTTTTAAATCTGCCATTTTTTGTTGTTTTTAAATTTTTAAATATATTAGTTTTTGTGCTTAAAATTTATTTTTCTGATAAGGTTTTGAGAATACCAGTAAGTTTGTTACTACCTGATTGCAATGCTGAAATAACATTTTTAGCAGGTGATTGTAACAATCCAATAATTTCGCCAATTAATTGTTCTTTAGATTTAATTGATACTAAAGTTTCTAGTTGGTCGTCTCCAATAAAAATTGCTTCATCAATATAAGCGCCTTTTAATAAAGGAATCATTGACTTTTTGCGGAAATCTTTAATAATTTTGGCTGGGCTATTGCTAACCTCCGAAATCATTAATGAAGTATTTCCTTTTAAAGTATTTGCTAATTCACCAAAATCTTTATCAGATTTTTCCATTGCTTTACTTAGCAAGGTGTTTTTAACAACGGCTAATTTAACATTGGCTTTAAAACAAGCCCTTCTTAAATTAGAGGTTGCTAATGCATTTAATCCCGAAATATCAGCTAAATAAATAATATTTGTTTGGGCTAAGGTTGCTGTTAAGTTATCAATAACTTGTGCTTTTTCTTCTCTTGTCATAATAATTATTGCTTAACGTTAAACCAATTTATTTTCAATTGCGATACCGGGACTCATGGTACTTGAAAGATAAATGCTCTTAATATAAGTTCCTTTAGCTGCTGTTGGTTTCAATTTTATTAAAGTGTGAATTAATTCATTGGCATTGTCTTTAATTTTTGATGCATCAAAGGAAACTTTTCCAATTGCGGCATGAACAATACCAGTTTTATCAACTTTAAAATCAATTTTACCAGCTTTAACTTCTTCAACTGCTTTGCCGATATTCATTGTAACGGTACCTGTTTTTGGGTTTGGCATTAAGCCTCTTGGTCCTAAAATTCTACCTAAAGGTCCTAGTTTACCCATAACGCTTGGCATGGTTATAATAACATCAACATCTGTCCATCCTTCTTTAATTTTTTGAAGGTAATCATCTAAACCTATGTAATCAGCGCCTGCTTCTTTAGCTTCGGCTTCTTTATCTGGTGTAACAAGTGCTAAAACTCTAACATCTTTACCCGTTCCGTGAGGAAGTGTTACCACGCCTCTTACCATTTGATTGGCTTTTCTTGGGTCAACACCTAAACGAACTGCTAATTCAACTGAGGCATCAAAATTTACACTGGTTATTTCTTTTACTAAAGCAGCGCCTTCTTCTAAGGTATATAGCTTGTTAGCTTCTACTTTAGCTTTAGCTTCTTTTTGCTTTTTAAATAATTTTGCCATTTTAATAAATGTTATTTAGTTTAAGCAGGAGCATTACCCTTAACGGTTAATCCCATAGAACGTGCAGTACCTGCAATCATTTTCATAGCCGACTCTACTTTAAATGCGTTTAAGTCAACCATTTTATCTTCTGCAATAGTTCTAATTTGATCCCAAGTTACCGAAGCAACTTTTTTTCTATTAGGTTCACCTGAGCCACTTTTTACTTTAGCAGCTTCTAATAATTGAACTGCTGCAGGAGGTGTTTTAATTACAAACTCAAATGATTTATCTACATATACCGTAATTGCCACAGGTAATAATTTACCTGGTTTATCTTGAGTTCTTGCATTAAATTGCTTGCAAAACTCCATGATATTTACTCCGGCTGCACCTAAAGCTGGACCTACTGGTGGTGAAGGATTTGCTGCACCTCCACGCACTTGTAATTTTACAACTTTACTAATTTCTTTTGCCATGTTTAAAACTTTAGTTAAATTTTTTAAGTGTGGAAGCACTCAAAAAATTAATATTTATTTTTGCGTAACAGTTAAGCTATTTTTTCTACTTGCATATAACTTAATTCTAATGGTGTTTTTCTGCCGAAAATTTTGACCATTACTTCAAGTTTGCGTTTTTCTTCATTAATTTTTTCTATGGTGCCATCAAATCCATTAAAAGGGCCATCTACTACTTTAACAGTTTCTCCAATAATAAATGGAATCGAGATATTGTCGGTTTGAATAGATAACTCATCTACTTTTCCCAACATTCTGTTGACTTCATAATTCCGCATTGGAACGGGATCGCCTCCTTTTTTTGCGCCTAAAAATCCAATAACTCCAGTAACAGACTGAATAACATGAGGAAGTTCACCGCTTAAGTTGGCTTGAATCATTATATAACCGGGAAAATAAACACGTTCTTTGTGTATTTTTTTTCCGTTTCTTATTTGAATTACCTTTTCGGTTGGTACGATTACTTGATCTACATAATCAGATAAGCCTAATCTTGTTATTTCGTTTTCAATATAGGTTTTAACCTTATTTTCTTGACCACCGATGGCTCTAATTACATACCAATTTTTAAGAGATTCTGCCATTTGATTTAATTAAAAATACTAAAATATTTATCTAAACCGAACTGAAAGAATTTATCAGCTAAAAAGATAATAACTGCAAAAACAACTGTAAATACAGCTACAACAAGCGTTGATTTTTGAGCTTCTGCCCAAGATAACCAAGTAACTCTTGTTTGTAATTCTTTAAAAGATTCTACAATATAATTTATAATATTCATATTTTTTATCCATTTGCACGGGAGGAGAGACTCGAACTCCCGACACCTGGTTTTGGAGACCAGTGCTCTACCAACTGAGCTACACCCGTATAAGGTTTTACACTAACTCCCGACCGTTTTTCGGGTAGAACTTACATCCGTAAATCCTTAAAAACAAGGTGTTTCTCTTGTTTAGAGAAGCACCTTGTATAATATTTATAATTTATTAATTAAAGTATTTGAGTAACTTGACCTGCACCTACCGTTCTACCGCCTTCACGAATAGCGAATCGTAAACCAACATTCATTGCAATAGCTTGGTGTAATTGTACTTCAATTGTTAAGTTGTCGCCTGGCATAACCATTTCTACACCTGCAGGTAACTGAATGGTACCTGTTACGTCGGTTGTACGAACATAAAATTGAGGACGATAGTTGTTATGGAATGGTGTGTGACGACCACCTTCTTCTTTTTTAAGGATATAAACTTCTGCTTTAAAGTGATCGTGAGGGGTTACAGATTTTGGTTTACAAATTACCATACCTCTTTTGATATCTTCTTTTGCGATACCTCTTAATAAAAGACCAACATTATCTCCGGCTTCACCTCTGTCTAATATTTTGCGGAACATTTCAACCCCTGTAATGGTTGAAGTTAATTTTTCAGCTCCCATACCTATAATATCAACTACATCACCTGTATTAGCAATACCTGTTTCAATTCGGCCTGTTGCTACAGTACCACGACCGGTAATTGAGAATACATCTTCAATTGGCATTAAGAATGGTTTTTCAATATCTCTAATTGGTAATTCAATCCAAGAATCTACGGCTTCCATTAATTCTTCAATTTTAGCTTCCCATTTTGCTTCGCCGTTAAGGGCGCCTAAGGCTGATCCTAAAATTACAGGTGTATTATCTCCATCATAATCATAGAAAGAAAGCAATTCTCTGATTTCCATTTCTACTAACTCTAGCAATTCATCATCGTCAACCATATCTACTTTATTCATAAATACAACCAATCTAGGAATACCAACTTGGCGACCTAAAAGGATGTGTTCACGTGTTTGAGGCATTGGACCGTCTGTTGCAGCAACTACAATAATAGCGCCGTCCATTTGAGCAGCACCCGTTACCATGTTTTTAACGTAATCGGCGTGACCAGGACAGTCAACGTGCGCATAGTGACGATTAGCAGTTGCATATTCTACGTGAGCCGTATTAATAGTTATCCCTCTTTCTTTTTCTTCAGGGGCATTATCAATTTGATCAAAGTTTTTAATTTCACAAAAACCTTTTTTTGCTAATACCATTGTAATAGCAGCAGTTAAAGTTGTTTTACCGTGATCAACATGTCCAATTGTACCAATGTTTAAATGTGGTTTTGAACGATCAAAATTTGCTTTTGCCATGATTATTGAATTTAATTCTTAGTTATTAATTAGTGTTATCTATTTTATTATCATTTTTAATCTTAAAAGAGCCAGTGACGGGAATTGAACCCGTGACCTTTTCCTTACCAAGGAAACGCTCTACCCCTGAGCCACACCGGCTTTAAAGATTATTAAGAGCGGGAGACCGGGTTCGAACCGGCGACATTCAGCTTGGAAGGCTGACGCTCTACCAACTGAGCTACTCCCGCTTTTTATTTCTTTATAATTCCTCTTTCAAATTTCCATTTGAAATGTGGTGAGAGAAGGATTCGAACCTTCGAAGCTTGCGCAGCAGATTTACAGTCTGCCCTCGTTGGCCACTTGAGTATCTCACCATTTTTTCAAAGAACAGAATCAATAAAGGGACTTCCATGAACCAAGGCTCTGGTTATCCAAATCTTTAGGAATCATCCCTTCACAAAAATTTTAAATTAAATTTAAGACTTTTGCTATTTCTGTTTTTATTTGAGCCGATCGAGGGACTCGAACCCACGACCTGCTGATTACAAATCAGCTGCTCTAGCCAGCTGAGCTACATCGGCTATTAAAAAAAAACAAAACCGCTATTTCTAACGGTTTGCAAATGTATAAAGTTTTATTTTTTATGCAAAACTTTTTATACTTTTTTTTAGATGTTTATTTTAGTTATTTTTTCTTTGTTTTTTTTGAGTTGTCTTTTTAGGGTTTCTATTGCCATATTTACAGCTTCTTCTAGGTGTTTGGCTTGTTTTTTAACCATTAAATCATCACCGGGAATGCCAATTTTTATCTCTGCTATCTTATTTTCTTTTTCGCTTGTCTTTTGAACTTTTAAAAAAACCTCGGCATTTATTATCTTATCATGGAATTTTTCTAAGGTATTAACCCGTTCTTCTACAAATTTAACTAATTCTTTGTCGGCATTGAAATTGACTGATTGAACAAATACTTTCATAATTTTCTAGTTTTTAGCACTTCTTGGATGTGCTTGATTATACACTTCTTTTATTTTATTTAAGCTACTACTGGTATAAACTTGTGTTGATGCCAAACTAGCATGTCCTAATAATTCTTTTATTGCATTTAAATCAGCGCCTTCATTTAATAAATGGGTGGCAAAAGAATGCCTAATAATATGTGGACTCTTTTTTACCTTTGAAGACACTCCACTAAAATAGGTATTAATTACGCGATATACAAGTGTTTCGCAAGTTTTTTTTCCTTTATCGGTAATAAATAGATTTTCTGATTCTGTTTTGATTTCTGTTCTTTTTAAAGTATAGCTGTTGATGCTTTTAATAACAAAATTTAATAACGGAATGTAGCGTTCTTTGTTGCGCTTTCCTAGCACTTTTATCGTTTTATTTTCTAAATCTACATCTTTTAACTTTAAATTTATAAGCTCTATCCGTCGCATACCCGTTCCGTAAAACATTTCAATCATCAATTTATTTCGAACACTAATAAAATCATCTAAATCTTTTAGGCTATCTATCACTTCGTTCATTTCCTTTTCTGAAAAAGGAACTTGCAATTTTTTCTCCTTTTTTAAAGGTTTGTGTTTTAAAAGTGGATTTACACTAATGGTTTTTGTTTTTAACAAGAACTTATAATAGGATTGCAAAGAGCTTATTTTTCGGTTAATTGAACTGTTGCTGTTTTTTTTAGTAACTAAGTCAACAATCCACGATCTAATTTCAGAATAAGATACTTGCTCAATGTTTTGTAATTCAAAATTAGTCAAACAAAAAGCTGCAAAATTTTCTAAATCATTCCGATAAGCCTTAACTGTTAAAGGTGATTGATTTTTTTCTAAAGCGATATAGTTGACAAAGGAAAGGATTGACATGAAAAAAACCGTTATTTTACAAAGTTACAAATTAACCTCTAATAAACTAACGGTTTTTAATATTCTATTTTTTTATAGTTTAAGCTTGTTCTTCGTTTGTTCTTTTACGTTGAACGTAGGCTGCTTTAATATTTTGTGCCCTATTTGAAACAGAAGGTTTTGTGAATTGTTTGCGGTCGCGCAAATCTTTC
>PFPU01000083.1 GCA_002793215.1 Flavobacteriales bacterium CG_4_10_14_0_2_um_filter_35_18 | reverse complement strand
TGGTTTTGTTGCAATAGCGGCCTAATAAACTTCTTAAAGTATCAAATTTAAAACAGTATAAAAATACTGAAAATTCAACGGATTAAGCAAACTTAATAATAGTATATTATTAACAATCAAATTGATAATTGTTTTGTGAAGAAATAGGGTTTAGGCAGTTTAAATTACCTGGTATAATCTAATAGGGCGTTTATAAAAGTCAATGGGTGTGGTGGGTTTCCGGGAATGTATAAATCCACTTTAAGGGTGTTTAAAATGTTGCGCTCAATGGCATTGCTATTGTCAAAAATGCCTCCGCTAATAGCGTCAACACCACAAAGCACCACAATTTTAGGATCGGGTATGGCGTTGTAGGCAATTTGCAATGCATTTGCACTATTTTTTGTGATTGGTCCTGTTATAACGATGCCGTCGGCGTGGCGTGGCGAAGCGGTAAATTCAATACCAAAACGCCCCATATCAAAGTTGGCATTGCTGGCAGCGCCCAATTCTATTTCGCAGGAGTTATCGCCACCAGCCGAAACCTGACGCAGTTTTAAGGATTTTGAGAAGGTTTTTTTAACGACTTTTGGTATTGCGCTACCATCCATAAGATTGGTTGAAGTTGCGCCTTCTTTTATAATGAGATGTGCTCTTTTATTTGATGAAATTTTATAATTAGTTGTGAATTTTATCTTTTCAGGAAAAGCAAAAGCACATTCGCCACAAAAAGCGCATTTGCCTAAATCTAAGCTTATTGGCCCTGCCGAAATAGCGCCTAAAGGACAAATGGCTACCAGTGCTTTTTCGTCCACTTTTGCGGTACTTATTTCGGGAAGTCCGCGAAATGGGGGACGTAAACTAACATTTTTTAAGTCAGGAATGTATTGCTTTCCGTTGTGAATTAATATTTTAAGTTCTCTTCTCATCGATGGGATATTTTATAAATCGTGTCCACAATAACTCAAATTATAGCTCTTATTATTTATGGGAAAATCCGAAATTTCCATAGACCGCATCGACAATTCTAAGGCTTTCCAATTGTGCATTGAAGGGTCGGTTATTTTGTAATGTTTTAAAGCGCCCGCTTTATCGGTTAGCGCACAATGACAGATTTCACCACGCCAAGCCTCGGTTAGCGAAATGGCAAAACTGTTTGGTTTTAAAGCCAAATTATAATTGGGTTTTTCACAGTTTGTTTCGCTAAATTCAAAATTATCGAGCACGGTTTTTATCCAAGCAATTGAATTTCGGATGTCTCGTTTTTTTAGTAAAAATCGGGCAAACACATCTCCTTTTTCAAGGCTAAGTGTTTGATATGTAAATTTTTGGTAAGCAAAATCAGGATGGCTAACCCTAATATCTCTAGGCAAATCACATACCCGCGCCGAGATGCCGACCATTCCCAATAATTGCGCTTGTCTTTTTGTGAGGATACCCGAAAAGTCGAAGCGGTTTTGAATGCTCGGCAGGCGGTAGGCCAAACACACCATTTCCTCAAATTGGGTTTCAAAAGCCTGCAAAACTGTTCGCAATTCTTGTTTAAGCGCTTCGGTAAATGGAAAATGTGTTCCACCCATGCGCACCAAACTTTTCCCAAAACGGTTTCCACACCAAAATTGCATAAAATTGATAATTAAGGTGCGCAAAGTACCAAAAACACTTGCGCCTAAAAGATAAGCAGCGTCGGTACACAAGGCGCTAATATCGCCGGTGTGAATGGCAATGCGCTCTAATTCAAGCGCTAAACTGCGCTCAATTTGAAGCTGTTCCGAAAATTCTTTATCAGATAAAGATTCTATGAGCTTAACAAACACATTACTATGACCAATGACGGTATCGCCGGCAATATTTTCGGCTAATAAATGGCGTTGTAAATTTTGTTTTTTATCTAAAAAGAGTTGTTCAACACCGCGATGTTGGTAGCCTAGCTGAATTTCGAGGTGCAAAACTTTTTCGCCATTGCAAATAAAACGAAAATGTCCCGGCTCAATAATCCCAGCGTGAATAGGACCTACGCCAACTTCGTGTAGCTCTTTACTCTTTATCGTATAAAATGGGTAATCATTTATTTGGAGATTAGGATTTGCACCATTCTGTGGAAAGCGAACGGGTTTTTGCCAAGGATGATTTTTAAATTCAATTCCAAAATTTTCGTGTAGCTCGCGTTCAAAAATATGCAAAGCAAAAATGCTTTGTGTTAAGGATTCTAAGGTCTTGTTGTCTTCTTTTTTTAGCAGATGTGACAAAATGATGAGGTCGTGATGGGTATCATCGGCAATAGCCATAATAAATTGCAAGCCAAGTTCATGCTTATAAGCAAAATAGGCCGCACAGTGGTTTGCTTCTTCGGTTAAAAGTGCGATTGCAAGTGATGAAAAAGCATCATACGCTAGAATTTCTAGTTTATCTAAGTCAACCGATTGATTATTTTTTAATCTTAACATCATTAATTAGTTTAAAACAGAAATGGCTTCGTTTATTAAATCAGTAAAAAATATGGGGGGATTGATTCCCAAATAAATGACCAAACTCAAGAGCACAAACTGTGAAATGGTTTCATAAGGATTTACTTTTAAAGCGTCAACCTTCAATCCTGTTGGCACATCATCAAATAAAAGGTGCAAAATATTTTTAAGAATGGTATAGATTATAACAGATAAAAGGGCCAATACAACAACCGCAACAATTGGATGCTCATTGACAAATAGTGCCTTAAAAATCAAAAATTCACTTACAAATAAACCGGAAGGAGGAACCGCCAAGATTGAAACAAAGCACAACAGCACCGATAAACCGCCAATGGGATTGAGCTTAAAATATCCCGAAACGTCTTTTATCCAATAAGATTTAAAAAATTGATACACTTGTCCGATTTGATAAAACAAGCTCGCTTTTGTAAATGCGTGAAAAATAAGATGTAAAATGGCGGCATAATAACCCAAACCGCCAGCTCCCAAGCCAAGGGCCACAATGCCCATATGCTCTAAACTTGAAAAGGCGAACATCCGTTTAAAATGATTAACACGTTGTAATTGAATGGTTGCCATAAAAATTGAAAGGACGCCAACTATTAATAAAACATTTTGAACCCAATGAATTATTTCGGTTTGAGCCACAATGGTAAAGATTCTAAATATAGCCAAAAACCCAACATTCATAAGGGTTGTAGAAATAAAAGCGCTAATGGGAGGTGGCGCAACAGTGTGTGCATCAACCGCAACGGTGTGGAGCGGAAACAATCCCATTTTGGCACTGAATCCTGTTAAAACTAAAAGAAAGGTAATTTTTAGCCATAGCGGATTCATAAGTGGTGCTACGGCAATTAACTTTGACGAACTTAAACTTGTAATTCCGTTGTTACCGGCAGTCATACTCAAAAATAAAATGCCAATAAACGCAAAGGCAATTCCAACCGAGCAAATAAATAGATATTTCCAAGTGGCTTCAAGGGCTTCTTCGGTATGTTCATAAAAAATTAGTATTGAAACTAATAGGGTTGTGGCTTCTACACTTATCCATAAAACAGCGATATTTTCGGCAAAGTAGGCGCTGGTCATCGCCGTAATGAGCATCATTAAAGCCGCATAATAATTTGATTCTTGTTCAACAGAGACCTTGTGGCGTTTTAAATAGAGATAGCTGTGGTAAAAAGTGGTGACACTTAAGATGCTTAAAACAAATGATAATAGCACAGAAAGGGCATCGAATTTATAGTAAATAGAGTCAAATTGATTGATTTTGAATAGCGCCCAAAAACTGACTGCAATATGAGCTGATAAAAATAGTTTTGGTAAAATGTTTGTAAGTGTTTTATGCTTTAATAAAAAAGTTAAAAGGCTGATTATTATTGAAAAAGCAAAGAATATCATTAACATCTTACTAGTCTTTTAATTTAGATAAATGTTCCGTTTTTACACTTTTAAAAGTGTCACCAACACGGTTTATAAATAAGCCGAGAATCAAAACGCCCATAAAAACATCGAGGAGTATTGCCAAATTCACCATAATTGGCATGATGCTGCCAACCGCTAGCGATAACAAAAAAATGCCATTTTCAATAATGAGATAACCCACAACATTCGAAAATAAATTTTTGTGAATCATAATAAAATAGCCACCAAAAATTATTGAAGTAAAGGCAATTGTAAAATATTGTGTATGCATTTGGCTGTCATTAAGATAATTGCTCAACATAAAGCTGATTATCAAAATGATTACAACCACAATAATCGAATAAAAAACGGGAACATAAGGTTCGTGTTCTCTTTTTAATTGGTTGTGTTTTCGCACTTTATTTAAAAACCATGGCACAACTAAGGTTTTTACTACAATGGTTTCTAAAAGGATAAAAATAAAATCAAAAATATCAATCTTGTTAAGGCTAAAAAACACCACTCCAAATAAAATTAACCCTTGAATCGCCAACAACCAAACAAATTTTTTGGTGCGCTCTGAAAGTGCAAAATAAATAAGGGTTATGGCATATAAGATGATAAATAAATAGGTCATGTTAGTACAAAATAATTTTTTGAGTGATGATTAAAGTGGTTAAAAACAGGACGATGGCTATGGCCGATAACATAATAATCCACTGTGGATTTTTTTCTAATTTATTTCTTGCCCTAAATGATTCTAAAAGTCCCACTACGCCGGCAAATGCCATCTGGACAAAGAAAAATGAGCCGATTTGCAATGCCAAGGGCCATTCATTTTGAATGATAAAATTAGAAATCAGGGTTCCATAAATTGAAAACTTAATCCAAGTGGCGATATGAATTAAAGCCAAATCAAAACCGCTATTATCAAGCACCATTACTTCGTGTACCATAGTGAGTTCTAAATGTGTTTTAGCATCATCAATGGGTGATCTCGAATTTTCAATCATCGCTATATACATTAACACATAAATGGCGGCTAAACCTAAAATGTAAGAGAGGTTGGTGCTAATATGTAGGTTTAAAAATAAACCATAAAATGAATTATTATCTGTAAACAATGCCAATGAAGCAATTAAAATAAAAAAAGCGGGTTCAATGAGCATGGAATATAAGGCTTCACGGTTAGCGCCCATGCCTTCAAAACTACTGCCGGTATCCATGGCGGCAATAATCATCATAAATTTTCCAAAAGCCAGCAAATAAGCGAAGTACACAAAATCGGCATTAAATGACAAAAAGCCTTTTAGGCTGCCAATTGGGATAAATAGAGCAGCCATTAAAACAGAAACAAAATAAACAAGCGGGGCAATTTTAAAAATAAAACTGGTAGTGGTGCTATAAATAGCGCCTTTTTTAAACAAGCGAGCAACATCGTAGAATGGTTGCAAAATTGAAGGCAATTTGCGCGCTGCAAATTTTGCTTTCACTTTAAGGATGATTCCAACAAAAAATGGTGCGGTAATTAATATGAAAAATAGACTCATCATTTAAATCAGATTTAGTAAAGTGAGTATAAAAATCATCATAATAAATGCGAAGGCATAAAGCAGGTAATGCTGAATTTTGCCTGTTTGAAAAACACCTATTTTTTGAAGGAAATTAAGGATAAAAGTCGTTGGAGTTTTAATTAAATAGTCTTCAATTTTATCGCTCGAATGTGTTTGAAATGTGCGTTCTTTAGGAAAAATTTCTGCTTCTTCAAAGTTTTTAAATTCCTTTTTTACGTTTGTAATTTGATTAGATATTTGAACAAAATTATCGGCATAAGAAGTTGCGGTATATTGGTGAATAGCCGGATTGGCTCCGGTATAAGCACAAGCCCATGTAGCGTCTTTCCTGATGTTTTGACGTTTTTGTTGCCAATAACGCACCAGCCAAAACAGGGCTATCAGCACAATAAATAGTCCAGAAGAAATACTGATGCTATTCAAAGTAGGTATTGCTTGTTGAATGGCTTGGGTATCTTTTGTAAAAATACTGACAATATCAATCAATGGATTTATAAAAAGCACGGGCAACAAACCGATTAAAAGAATGGTTATGGCTATCAATGCATAAGCTAAAATCATAGAAGTACTAGCTTCTTTTGCGTGTGTAACCTTATCGGATCGCGGCGTACCTAAAAACACAATGCTAAAAACTTTTGTAAAACAAAAAATGGCTAATCCACCGATAATTGCCAATCCTGAGATAGCAAAAAACAATAGTATATCGGTTTGCAAATTACCTGATAATAAGGCTTTAAACATTCCTGAATAGATTAAAAACTCCGAAATAAATCCGTTAAAGGGAGGCAGCCCACAAATGGCTAAGGCTCCAATCAGAAAAAATAGCGCCGTTTTTGGCATTTTTTTTATGAGCCCTCCTAATTCTTCGATATTGCGGGTGTGCGTTTGTGTGTAAACAGCACCGGCCGTATAAAACAAAAGCGATTTAAATAGGGAATGGTTTAAAATATGCAAAATGCCACCGGCAAATCCAAGTACTGTTAAAGCGGGGATATTTATTGCCAAACCGATTACGCCTAAGCCAATGCCAATGCCTATGATGCCAATATTTTCGATGCTGTGATAAGCTAAAAGTTTTTTTATATCGTGTTGAACAATGGCTAATGAAACGCCAATCAAACCATTGACAAGCGCGCTAATTAAAATAAATAAACCTATGTTAAATAGGTCGTGGTGTATGTAGGTGAGCACACGCAAAATGCCATAAATTCCCATTTTAATAATCACGCCACTCATAACCGCCGAAACATGGGTGGGCGCTGCCGGGTGGGCATGTGGCAGCCAAGAATGCAAGGGGATAAATCCGGCCTTAATGCCAAAACCAATAAAAAATATTAAAAATAAAGGTAAAGGATTGTGAGATTCAAAATAGACCGAAAGCCCGTCAAAACTAAAATCAGCGCCAGTTTGCGAATAGGCCCAAATAAATCCAATCATAATAAAAACAACTGCAATATGCATTTGTATCAGATATTGAATACCAATTTTTATGGTTTCTTTTTTCTCATTTTCAAAAATGACAAGCAAAAAAGCAGTGAGTGCCATAATTTCCCAAACAATTAAAAATGCCAAAGCATCGCGAAACATTACTACAAATAGCATGGCGATATGCAACCATAAAAAACTAAAATAATGCAAGGCAAATTCAAGGCTGCTTTTACTTTTGTAATAGGGCTCTAAATAAGCTTTTGCATAAATGATTCCGGTAAGGCAGGTAAAATTAATCACCAACATAAAAAATGCCGAGAGCTTGTCAATTTCAATATAAATGGTATTATTTAACAAACTTAAAAAGGGAAATTTTAAGGAGGCTACTTGGTTAAAAGTGTTAAAAATTAGGAAGCTAGAAATAACAACGAGGGCGAGATGTAAACTAAAAGTGAAAAAATACTTCCTATTTTTTGGGACAAAAAACAACCCTAGGCTCAAAATCAAAACGGCTTTAAGTAAAAATAGAATCATCTTTATAAAGGGTGTGCTTTAAACAAGATTTAACACCTATAAAAGTACAATTATATTTTTTTGTGAGGTATTTTTTTATAGTTTTTATTTTTTTGATTTTTGATTGCCTTTTTTACTACTTTTCAGACTTAAAATATAAGCAGTTGGTTGCCCTAAAAGTAGCTTCTAAATTAAAATAATATTGGGAATAAATTCTAAATCCAACAATTATAAATACTTATATTTACAAACTTTAAACTTAAAAAATTGAAAGTTATGGAAACTCAAAATTACAAAAATCATCGCAAATTTGTTGTTGGCTATCACGTTGTGAGCCTATTAGGAATTTTAGCTTTAATTATTGGAGCTGTTATAAATTTAATTAAAACAGCTCCCGAAAACTTATATTCTGCTTCTTTAATACTTTTAATGGCCGTTTTGTTGCTTTTTGCGTTTGCCTTTTTAAGAAGTTTTGCCTTAAAAGCGCAAGACCGCGCTATAAGAGCCGAAGAAAATTTCAGGTATTATTTGCTCACCAATAAAGCATTGCCTTCTGCCTTAAGTATGCGCCAAATTGTTGGCCTGCGATTTGCCTCTGATGAGGAATTTGTGGCTTTAGCCGAAAAAGCTGTTAAAGAAAACCTTACTGAAGAGGGCATTAAAAAAGCCATCAAAAATTGGAAAGGCGATTATTATAGAGTCTAAAAAAAAATGAGAATCCTGCTGAAAAGCGGGATTTTTTTGTATTATTACAATTCTTAAAATAAAAGCAATGGATGTTAAAATCACAAAAAACAAAGAACTAAACATTTGGGAAGCCTTAATTCCGGTAGCCATTCTAGTTATAATGTTAGCTTATAACGTGAGTGTTTATGGCGATGATTCACTGGGAGGCTCCAATCAATTTATCATGCTTTTGGGGGGCGCAGTAGCTGCCGTTATTGGCTTTATGAACAAAGTGCCCTACAAAAAAATGTTAGAAGATATTTCGAGTAATATAAAATCAACGGCAGGCGCTATTCTCATTTTGTTGTTTGTAGGTTCATTAGCAGGAACTTGGTTAATTAGCGGGGTAATTCCATCGATGATATACTACGGATTAGAAATTTTAAATCCCACCATATTTTTACCGGCAACGGTGCTTATTTGTTCTCTTATTTCAATTGCCACCGGGAGTTCTTGGACAACTTCAGCAACCGTTGGTATTGCATTGGTTGGCATTGGAGGAACCCTTGGAATTCCACTCGGAATGGTTGCAGGTGCAGTTATTTCGGGGGCCTATTTTGGTGATAAAATGTCACCTTTATCCGACACAACCAATTTAGCTCCAGCAATGGCAGGAACCGATTTGTTTACCCACATTCGCTATATGGCTTATACCACAATACCAACTTACACCATTACACTAATTGTTTTTATTATTTTAGGATTAAACCTCGATATTAAAGGAACTACCGACACTACGGCCATTTTGGGGTCAATAAAAGAAACCTTTTACATTTCACCTTGGTTATTTTTAGTTCCGGCCACAGTAATCTTTTTGATTATTAAAAAAACCGAACCGCTGATTGCCTTATTTATAGGAACCTTAATGGGCGCGGGCTTTGCACTTATTTTTCAACAAAAGGTTATCATGCAATTAGCAGGTGTTTCTACAGTGAGCATTGAATCGGCATATAAAACAATTATGAATGCCATGACCGTTAAAACTTCAATAATAACCTCAAACACAACCTTAAATGATTTATTTACTTCGGGAGGTATGGGTGGTATGTTGCCTACCATTTGGCTTATTTTATGTGCAATGGTTTTTGGTGGCATTATGGATGCCATTGGCGCATTGGCTAAAATAAGTGATTCGCTTTTAAAAATGTCAAAATCTATTTTTGGATTATTTGCCAGCACCGTTGCCAGTTGTTTGGCATTAAACATCACCGCTTCTGATCAATACCTCGCCATTGTTATTCCCGGCAAAATGTTTGAAAAAGCCTATAGACAACGTGGACTTGCTCCCGAAAATCTAAGCCGTACACTAGAAGATACGGGAACAGTTACCTCGGTGTTGGTTCCTTGGAATACCTGTGGGGCTTATCAATCGGGTGTTTTGGGTGTTGATACGTTGGCTTATATTCCGTATGCCATTTTTAATTATTTAAGTCCGTTTATG
>PFPU01000150.1 GCA_002793215.1 Flavobacteriales bacterium CG_4_10_14_0_2_um_filter_35_18 | reverse complement strand
TACTCAATTATCAAGTCTTTATCCTTTGGATATTTAACAGCATATTTTAAATCAAAATCTTTTTGGTTTTTTGGCAAGAGCAAAAATTCCCATTTAACTTCACCATTTTTAATATTATATTGACCGCCAGTTGTATTTTGGACTTCAACTTTAATTTCGTCTAAGGTCGATACGGGAACTTGGTCAAAAACCACCATATTAATTTGCTGATTTTTATTGTTTTTTATCGAAATTTTCCAAGCTTTAGTCTCTTCTTTTTTGTTGCCAATTAGTTGTTTAGTGGTATAATTTTTAATTTGCTCTCTATTTACAATCACTTGTTTATCAATTCCTAAAGATATTTGCATGGTATCCGAAACTTGTCTTAAATCTAATAGTGATTTTCCTACAAAAGCGCCTTCAAAAAAGATATTGACTTCGCCGTCTAATAAATTATATTGTTCCCAATTGGTGATTTGTGCCAACAAAAACGCCTTTTTATCTATTTTTGGTACGCTGTAATACTGATATTTGGCATCAATTAGATAACCTTTCATATCAACGGCATAACTTTTAGTACTCGATTTTAGGTTAAACGGCGTATTAATTTCAAATTCAACGGCCGTTTGTTTCTCTACTTTAGTTATTTGGTTCGCTAAATTATCGCTAGCAGCACCTCGAATTTGAACACCCGCTACTTTACCCTGAAGTTTTTCTTCAATAAAACCTTTGTTTCTACTGCCATAGCCCGTTACCACAACCTCCTCTAATTTATTATTTGAGGCTTCTAAGGTTACATTAATGTTAGGATTATTGGCAAGAATTGTTTTCGATTCCATACCGATAAAAGAAAACACCAACTCACTCATATTATTTGGAATTGAAATCGAATAGTGCCCATCAAAATCGGTAGAAGTGCCAATGGTAGTACCTTTTACAATAACATTCACGCCGGGCAGCGGTCCTTGGTCATCTAAAACAATTCCCGAAACTGAATTATTAGTTTGGTTATAAACTGGAGGCGCTGTATAATAATCTAAAAAGTAGGTTTTTAACTCGGGGGCAACCCCTGAAATATTGGGATTTGATGAAGAAAATTTTATTTTTACACCGCTCCAATCTACCTTAGTATCTTGTCTAACATTAGCTTTATAAACCAATTCTAAAGGCTCGTTAATATTTTTTGCACGAACATCATAAGAAGGAAACCAGCTTGCATTTGCAACAAGATATGACAATTCAAAATTAGCTCGCAATGCTTTTTTGGCATCAACAGTTACCAAGATTTCGCCCGATGGGAATTCTTTTTTATCGGTTAAAACTTTAATCTGATTTTCGATATCAACTTTCTGTTTATTGAGCTGGTATAGTGTTTCTTTGCGTTTGAGTTCGCTCAATTTAAGGGCACTCAATTTAGTGCTATAAAAAATAGCTGCCTCTTTTAAACTCGTTACATTGACTTGTTCATTTTTGCCACTAATTTGACGATTTTCTTTAAGAAATTCTAGCTCTTGGGTTAAAATATACAGGTAAGTATTTTCTAGTTTAATATCATTTTCAACCGCTTTAAGCTTTGATTCTAAATCAATTTGGTCGGGTGCTTTTTTACTTTTTTCAATAAAATTTTGTTGGTGGTTAACCGATAAAACGGTTACATCGCCATCGGCTTTTACTTGAACACTCTTGGCATCGATAAAAGGCGAAAGGTTTACAAATTTTAAAATGGTTTTTCCTTGTTTTAAATCGACCGCTTTTAACCTTTTAATTTGTGCCCCGTCAATAAAAACGGTTACTTCATTAACCTCCGATTTAATTTGAATTTCATTTGTTTCTTGCGAAAACACTTTGCTTATAAATAGGCAAAGCACTAAAATCAGTATTTTTTTCATAACAATGAATTTAAGCGCTAAATAGAAAGTCTTTTTACTTTTTATAGGCTACCAAAGATAAGCTTTTAAACTCAAAATGAAAATTAAATAAGTCGCTTAAAATTATTTAGTTTCCATTTCACTGTTCCAATCTTTTCTAAAACGTAACATTTCGACATCAATTACCTTTTTAGTTTCGGCAATTAACTCTTCAACATTATCCGACAAAATAGGTTCTAAATAGCTGATTTTTATTTCAGTACGCCATTTGCCAAAGCATTTAAAAAAATGAGGTACAAAGGTATCATTGCCAATCCAAGCATCGTTAAGATTTTTAAAATCAATAGCTATGGGCAAAACGGGTATAGCAAGTTCAACAGCCAAAACAAAAGCGCCGGGTTTAAAATATATGGTAGTAGGCTCGGCATGTGAAGTACCTTCGGGTGCAATTAAAATGGAATAGCCTTGTTCTAAAACAGCCTTCATTTTTAGTAAAGTATCTTTTCGGCTTATGCGTTCTTCTCGTTTAACAAAAATAACACCCGTAGTTTTACAAACCGAACCAATTAAAGGCCAAGATTCAACCTCTTTTTTACCAACAGGGTAAGCTAAAATATTTTTTAATATCACCACTGGGTCAAAATAACTTCGATGGTCAAATACTATTAATCCGGCTTGGTTAAATTCCTTGCCATAAACAATAATTTTTGAACCGAGAATCTTGTGTAAAATGCGGATGATAAAACGGCGGAAAACTAAACCACGGCTCAGCTTTTTTGCACGACCTTTATAAAACAAATTAGTTAGCAATAAAACAGCATAAACGAGCATAGTTACTATTAAAAACAGCAACAATCTGATAAAAGCTAGGGCAAATTTGAATACTATCATCTATTTAAAGTAGCTAAAGCTTTTATTTGGGTCAATCGCTAATAAGGTATTGTAAATTAGTTTAATCACGTTTTCAACATCGCGTTTATCGACCATTTCTACCGTGGTGTGCATATAGCGCAATGCCAACGAAATTAATGCCGATGGCACGCCACCATTGCTATAAGCAAATGCATCGGTATCGGTTCCGGTGCTGCTTGAAGAAGCCGAACGCTGAAAAGGAATTTCATGTTTTATAGCCGTTTCTATAATTAATTCGCGCACATTATTTTGAACAGCAGGCGCGTAGGTAATAACGGGACCATCTCCACATTTGGTTTCGCCCTCTTTCTTTTTATCAATCATCGGCGTGGTTGTGTCGTGGCAAACATCGGTAACAATGGCAAGGTTTGGTTTAATGGTATGGGTAATCATTTGAGCACCACGCAAGCCAATTTCTTCTTGAACAGAATTAGTGAGGTATAAACCAAATGGCAGCGTTTTTTTATTTTCATGTAATAATCGGGCGACTTCGGCAATTATAAAACCACCCATACGGTTATCTAAAGCACGGCATACAAATTTGTTGTCATTTAAAATCATAAATTCATCTGGATAAGTAATCACACAGCCCACATGAATGCCTAAAGCCTCAACTTCGGCTTTATTTTCGCAGCCACAATCAATAAAAATATTGTCCAATTTGGCGGGTTCTTCTTTATCTTTTAGTCTTGTGTGAATGGCTGGCCAGCCAAAAATCCCTTTTACAATCCCTTTTTTGGTATGGATATTTACCCGTTTTGCAGGCGCTATTTGATGATCGCTACCGCCATTTCTAATCACATAAATCAAACCTTCGGGCGTGATGTAATTTACATACCACGAAATCTCATCGGCGTGTCCTTCTATCACCACTTTAAACGTAGCTTCCGGATTGATAACGCCTACAGCCGTTCCGTAATTATCTGTAATAAAATTATTTACATACGGTTTTAGATAATTCATCCAAATTTTTTGACCCTCACATTCATAGCCCGTTGGCGAAGGATTATTTAAATAGGTTTCTAAAAATTGAATTGATTTAGGATTTAAAATGGATTTCATTGATTGGCTTTTAAAGGATTATTTGAATTGTAAAATCGGTCGGACTTTCAATGTGCGCGCAATTTGCACAAAAATACAATTATTATTCTTTAAACCTTATTTTCTCGTAATTTTGAGCTTTTAAAAAATACCTTATGAAAAAAATTTCCCTTATCGGATTTATATTGTGTAACTTTTTTTTAAATGCTCAAGAAAAAGAAGAGTATAAAAAAGATTCCGTTTTTAATAAATTTGATTATTTTCTCATAAATAACGATACCGCAACGGTTAATTTAGACCCTGTTTTTTTGGTAAAACCCTTGAGGTTTAAAGACTCTAATCAAAGTCTTTATTATTATTGGTATCGAAAAATTGTTTTAAAAACCTATCCTTATGCTACCTTGGCGGCAGATAGACTTATCGCTTTGAATAAACAATTAGCCCAAATAAAATCAGCATCAAAACGCCGAAAACACATTCTAAAAATGCAAAATTATATGGAGGGTGAATTTACCAATCAGCTCAAAAAAATGACGCGTACCGAAGGTAAAATTTTGATTAAACTTATAAATCGGCAAACAGGATCTACCGTTTTTGATTTGATAAAAGAATACCGCAGTGGCTGGAAAGCTTTTTGGTATCAACTAACGGCGAAAATATTTAAAATTTCTTTAAAGAGCGAATACCATCCCGAAAGTGTCGGTAAAGATTATATTGTTGAAGACATTTTGCTACATGCCTTTAGAGATGGCAGTTTAATTCCCCAACCTGCTTTTAAACCAATTGATTTTCAGGAACTAAATTACAAGTACCGAAACATAGATTACGTCAAAGAAATTACGGCTAAAGATTAAAAAAAATTAAGGGCTTGACTTAAAGTCAAGCCCTTAATTAGCTTATAAAATTTTGGGACTTCCCTTATAGTTAACCGAGCCTCCACTACCCTTTTTAATTTGAATGGTATTGGTAGCATTTACATTAACCGTTGCGCCACTAGTTGCTTTAGCGTTGGCGTCATAAGTTTTTAAATCGTCCGCTTTAACTGAGCTGCCACTACTGGCTTCTACATCGAGGTTTTTAGCAGTGCCAATGAGGGTTATATCTGCACCACTGCTAGCTTCGCAATATAAATCGCTTACACCAACGTGGACTTCAATTTCACTTCCACTACTGGCCTTTAACATTAATTTATCAACAATTAAGGTGTTTTCTAGCTTTACCGAAGCCCCACTTGAAACTAAAATTTCTTCAATTATAGGAGCGCTGACATAAACTTTTCTGGCTTTTGAATGCCAAACTTGTTTTGATAAATATATTTTTAATGTGCCGTTTTGGACTTCTGTTTTAATTAAATCGAGAATGTTGTCATCGGCTTCAACCTTAACGGAATTTGATTGGTTGGTGGTTAAATAAACGTCGATACCTTGGCTTACACTTAGGGCTTTAAATTCTTGACGAATGCTTCTAGGTTCAGTTTGCACTTGGCCGTTACCACTTAAACCATTTAACATGCACGAAGTGGTTGAGACTAGCAATAAAAGCAATAAGCCACCGATTTTATAGTTTGTTTTCATTTTAATAAATTTATTTACAGTCTAAACATTCTAAACCACTTAAGGTCATTTTATACAGATGTTTTGGCAAATCGCCATCAAAAGTATTATCGGTATTTTCAATGTGTCTTAAAAAAGATTGGGTTGATTTATCTATATAGATAATCTTATTTTTAGGAATTAATATTGTAATATCTAAAACTTTATCAATAGAATTTAAACCATCATTGGTTAAAAAGAAACCATCTAAATTCAATGTTTTTCCGTTTAAAGCAAAGTGATATTCAATATTTTTAGCGTTGGATTGTGCCAATGCGCGGTTGCGACCTTGACCTTCTTTTCTAATTTTAACATAGCTCGAATCCCCATCCGCAACAGCGATATTTAATCGGATGGCATTAGCGTATAATTTGGCTTTATTATCATTGGTATAAACGCGTTTAAAACCGTTTCGCTTGCGCAGATAACCATAGTTAGAAAAATCTTGATTGTCAACCATGGCAATGCTAAGGGTATCTATTTGAGCTAGTTCTATCGGATTATTTTCGATAAAAGAGCCATTATAAGCATAATTTGCCGATTGTTTTACACTAAAAAAAATGGTTGTAATGATGGTGATTAACCACAAGCCTAACAATACATACCAAGTGATTCTTCCCGGTGTTTTAGAGCGACTCGACAGAATAAACATGCCCAAAAAGAAGAGCATTAAAAAGGGGATTCCCACTAAAAGAAATACCATAATTGACACGGCCCAAATTGGCAAACCAGTGGTGTTAATAAAGTTAGCATCGCCTAGCCAAAACCAATCAAACCCAGAAAGGTCTAATGAACCAGCCGCAAATAAACCAACTCCCAAACCAATTAAAGTGGCAACTGAAACAATAATTAAGAGGATGCCAATAAATTTGCCAATGACCAAGAAAAAGGTTGTGAAAATTTTGCCTATCACATCGATAAATTCTTGAAAACCAGATTTTATCTGATTTTGATTCACTCTGGTTTTAGCATCTTTAAAACCCTCCTTTACTTTTTCGGAAGCCTCATCAAAGCCTTTTTTGGCGCGCTGTGATACATCTTGAAATTCATCGCGAATTTTTCGTTCAATGGTGCTAATGTTAACGGCTTCACCTTCCATCTGCAATTTTTCGGCGGTAGTTTTAGCAACCGGAACTAAAATCCATAAAATGATATAAAGCAAAAATCCAAATCCCGCAAAGGCTAAAAGCAACCATATTAAACGAATCCATATTGGCTCAATGCCAAAATAATGTCCAATACCCGCAGCTACGCCTCCTAAAAATTTGTCATCGCCATCTCTAAATAGCTTTTTTTGGTTGTAATTTTGGTATTGGGTGCTGTATTTTTGATGGTCATTTAAAGGCTCATCCTCAAAAACATAATCTTCGGGTTGTCCCATTATACCTATGACTTCATCAATATCGGCTTCGCCAATCACTTGACGAGGATCTTTAATTTTGCCTGATAGCAATTCGCTTATGCGCAATTCAATATCGGCAATGATTTCATCACATCCTTTTGAATCATCGCTTAAAGAATGTCTGATGGTGTCGAGATAGCGTTTCAACTTTTGAAAAGCCATTTCATCAATGTGGAAAAATAAACCTCCTAAGTTAATGTTAATCGTTTTATTCATGATTAGGTATTTTTGATTTGAGTTAATAAATTTACAGCAGCTACCAGTTCTTCCCAAGTAGTTTCTAAGCCTTTTAAAAACAATCTGCCGTTTTCAGTAAGACCATAATATTTTCGAGGTGGACCGGAAGTCGATTCTTCCCAACGATAGTTTAATAAACCCGAATTTTTTAGGCGGGTTAATAAAGGATAGATGGTTCCTTCAACTACAATCAACTTTGCTCCTTTTAAGTGTTCTAAGATTTCGGATGTATAAGCATCACCGTGTTTTAAAACAGTTAAGATGCAATACTCCAAAACGCCTTTTCGCATTTGAGCTTTTGTGTTTTCTATCTTCATTGTTTGTTATTTTATTTTTATTTTAAAAATTAATATCTGAAAATCAGTTTTAAAATGGTGATAATACAGATAATTATTAAGGTTAATACGCCACTCATTTTGCTTTATTTTAAAAAGTTAATAACTAAAGGATAATTAAAAATTTCGCCCCGACTTGCCTTAATGGCGGCAACTATGATTAGGATAAATTTTGCCGCCATCAAAACTGAAAAAACAGAGGCAAAACCGATAAATCCGAAAATGTGCGAAAAATCAAAGTTGAAATCAAAATTATCAACCATGCCCGAACGAAGGAAATTTTTTATAAAAGCTCCAAAAGTAAATGGAATTAAAATTAAGCCCAAAATAAAACCATATAAGTAGTAGCTCAAGTTAAAATTAACCGCTTCTCTTCCGTGCTTATCTAAATTAGTACTTTTATCTTTTTGACTTTGCCATAAAATTAATGGCAATAAAACGCTCCCAAAAGGGAAAACATAGCCCGCAAAAGCCGAAATATGAATTAAAAAAGCGTTATTGTTTTCGTTTGTTGTTTGCATCATTTGTTAAGTTTAGTAATATTTTATGCAAATATATATTGAACATACAGTACTATGCAATACTAAGTACTATATTTTAACATTTTTTTAACATTTTAGAATTGTAAAAATCTACTTATCTTGTGTGCGATTTAAAACCTAAATTATGTTGAGCGAAACTCAAAAAACAAATCTTTTTTTAATGCTTAAACTTCCCTCTGCTTTTATTTGTGGCGTGCGTTTGCGCACAATTGACAGCCAAAAAGCAGTAGTTACCGTAACCCACCGTTGGATTAATCAAAACCCCTTTAACTCAATGTATTTTGCGGTTCAATCTATGGCTTCCGAGCTTTCTACAGGCTCCTTAATTATTAAAAAAATTAACGAAAGCAAAGTGCCTATTAACATGTTGGTAACAAATCACCTTGGTACGTTCACTAAAAAAGCAACCGGAAAAATTTCATTTACCTGCCTTGACGGAGATAAAATTGATACCGCCATTGCCCAAACTTTAAAAGATGGCGAATGGCAAAAGGTAAGGCTAAAATCGGTTGGTATAAATGCCGAAGGTGTTGAGGTTTCGCAATATGAATACGAGTGGAGCCTACGTGCAAAATTGAACTAAAGCCTTATGGATAAAGGTGAAATTAAAATTTCTTCAGAATTTCCATTTAAATCTAATTTCATTGAAGTTAAGGGAAGCCTCATACATTATGTTGACCTTGGTGAAGGCGACCCTATTTTGTTTTTACACGGCAATCCAACTTCGTCCTATTTATGGCGTAATGTCATTCCGTATTTATCTGATAAAGGTCGGTGTATTGCCCCCGATTTAATGGGCATGGGCAAATCGGATAAGCCGAATAGCGCTTATACTTTTTTTGATCATTATCTTTATTTAGAATGCTTTATAGAAAAACTAAACTTAAAAAATATTACCCTCATCATTCACGATTGGGGATCTGCTTTAGGTTTTTATTATGCCTTTTTGCATCAAGATCATATTAAAGGCATCGCTTTTATGGAAGCTATTTTTAAAACTACTAAATGGAATGCCATTCCAAAACCGATGAAGCGGACTTTTAAACTATTAAGGATGCCTATAATTGGCTGGTATTTAATTTGTGTGCGGAATGTTTTTATCAATAAATTATTACCCAATACCATTATAAGAAAATTATCGAAAACTGAATTACAAAATTATGCCGCTCCCTATCAAACCGTAAAAAGCCGAAAACCCTTGCGCATTTGGCCAACCCAAATTCCCTTTGATGGCAAACCCAAAAGTGTTCACCAAGCGGTTAGCGACTACCACCATTGGCTAAAAATAACAAGCATTCCTAAACTGTGTTTATATGCCACACCCGGACTTTTAATCCGAAAAAATGATGTGGCTTGGATTGCCGAAAAATTTAACAATACTACCACAAAATCGGTGGGCAAAGGCCTTCATTTTATTCAAGAAGACAATCCAACAGGCATTGGTGAGGCTTTAGCCGAATGGGTTCAAAAACTTTAAAAGCAGCAATAATGCAACGCAGAATTGGGTCATATAAATTCTGCAAAACATTACTATATAATGATTTAACCTTCTTAAGCGCTTACTTTCTATTTTGTAATGTTGTTACCTAGCCCTCATTTTTAGATTATGGATTCACTATCTTTTTGGTGCTTCCGCAGGTCATCATCTTACTGCCAAAATAGGGGTTCTTAATTGCCGAATCTTTACTTAACCAAAAACCACCTTTAAAATCGTCGGCCATTGGACAAAATTGCACCATCACCTTTTCGGATGTGCCAAAATTTTCAATCAAATTAATCATATTGTTTGAAATCTGTAAAAATAGAGCGCGTTGCGATTCTAAAGTAGTGCTTTTTATCAACTCATTTAAGGTTTTTGCCAATAAAGGCTTTTCGGTCATCCAAACTTGATGTGCTTCGGGTTGTGTTAACAAACCCATATCTACTTTATTTAAGTTAGTTAAAACGGCATTTGCTCCTATTACCGCTAAAGCAGAATCAGAGGCTACTAAAGCATCTTTTAGTTGATTATAAGCTTGGTAAACTTCCGTAATTTGGCTTTTAAAAACCGCATTAACATCGGTTAATTTAGGTGAAATTTCTTCAATAATTGCCACTTCTGGTTCGGCTTCTTTAACCTTTGGCGCTTGTGTTTTGGTTTGACAACTTGTAAAAATAAGCCCTAAAATGAAGCTTAAGGGCACGTAAATTTTAATGGTTTTCATAAATCTTTGTTTTTAATGTTTCTAATAGTTCTTGATGATTGATAAAATAGTGTAAATCCGCTTAAAACGGTTGTTAATCCTAAGATTGAAAAACCTCTTAAAAGCCAATTATTAAGGTTGTCTCGCGTTTGATAATCCATAATATGAACCATCCATAAAAAATCGTACAAACGCCATTGTTTATTTCTAATTTTTTCAAAACTTCCCTTTTCAGAGCTGATATAAACCACGCTATTGGAAGGATGTTTAAAACTTATCGCCCAAGCTGGCAAAGTGCCTCCACGGTATTGATAATGGTCTTGTAGGTTGTCTTTTGTGATGTATTCAATAGATGATATTTCACTTTTAGGTTTAAAGATTTTTTTGGCAAAATCGGCGGCTTCACTTTGACTTAAAGGCGGACGAATGCTTCCCGTTTGGGCATTTATTAAAATTATTGAAGATTCGGTTTCAACTTGATAAACCATCTGATCTAAAACACGAGTCAGATTTAAGCTTTTTACCTTTTCGGGATGCAATCGCGCTTTTAAAATCGCCACATTTGGCGAAAGTAAGCTATCCGTCAAGCTGATATTTGGGTTTGGAAAATTTACCAAATGGTCGCCGTGAATTTTATCAATATTCGTCCAACTAAAATAGAGTCCACCTAAAACCCACAGCATAAATTGAATACCTATAAATAAACCCAAATAGCGGTGTGTTTTTCGGATATAATATTGAGGGCTTTTCATTTAAAAATTATTTCGGTCAAAAGTATTCAAAATTTTTATTAAATGTTTACACTTCTTAACCGAAGTGAATTTGTAATCACCGAAACAGAGCTAAAACTCATCGCCAACGCGGCAATGATGGGCGACAATAACAACCCAAATACCGGGAATAAAACCCCTGCCGCAATAGGAACGCCCAATACATTGTACGCAAACGAGAAAAACAGGTTTTGTTTGATGTTTTTCATCACGGCGTGACTTAAATTTTTTGCTTTTACAATGCCTTGCAAATCGCCTTTAACCAAGGTCATTGCCGCACTTTCAATGGCCACATCGGTTCCTGTTCCCATGGCAATACCCACATTTGATTGAGCAAGCGCGGGCGCGTCATTGATGCCGTCGCCGGCCATCGCCACTATTTTTCCTTCGGATTGCAGCTTTTTAATAAATTTCAATTTATCTTCCGGCAAAAAACCTGCTTTAAAGCTGGATAAATGCAATTCGTCGGCAACCGCTTTAGCGGTGTTTTCATTGTCGCCGGTTAACATAATCACTTCAACGCCTTGATCCATCAACAATTTAATGGCCACTGCACTGCTTAATTTAATGGCATCGGTGATACTCACATAACCCAAGGCTTTTTGATCTACTGAAATATACGAAACTGTTTTTCCCAACTTTTGTTCTGCTAAAATTTGGGTTTCTAGTTCTTTTGGAACCGATGCCTTAATTTTTTCCATCAATTTTTTATTGCCCA
>PFPU01000138.1 GCA_002793215.1 Flavobacteriales bacterium CG_4_10_14_0_2_um_filter_35_18 | reverse complement strand
CTTGCAGGTATGATTAAAAAAAATGTTGGTCAAAAAATTAAAAGTCCATCTTTTAAGAATTTTTTAATCCTTTTTTTCTTTTGCTAAAAAGTGATTGTTCTATATTTGCAATCGCTTTTATGAAGAAACTAATTCAATATCGCCTATTTGCCTGGTTTTTGTTTGGTGTTTTGCTATTTCCAATCGGGGTAAATTTTGGACATAGTTTCGAAAAACACGATAATTTTAAATGTCACGCCAAAAGTGTTAAGCACCTTCATCAGCAAAGAATAAGTTGCGCAGTTTTTCATTATATTGTCAATTATAATGCGCCTTTAGTTTCAAATACGTTTACTTTTAAGACTTTTAGTTTATATCATAATCCTTTTATATTTAACACTGTAAGTCTTTATAAGATTGATTTTCACGAAAATGCTTTAAGAGCCCCTCCTGTTTTTTAAAATTTGAATTTAAAGCACATCAAATTTTAATCTTAAATCATCTTTTATGAAAAATACTTTTTTCTTACTAATATTTGGATTCACTTCCTGCATTTTATTTTCACAAAACAAACTCTCGGGCATCATAACTGACGCTTCAACTCACGAACCGCTTATTGGCGTTAGTATTTATTTTCAAACCCTACCAATTGGGACTTCTTCGGATATTGATGGTAAATATGTCATCAATAACATACCAGCCGGAATTCATAAAATTAATTTTGAATATATTGGTTTTAAAAAGATGACAATGACAATTGCTTTTAAAAACGCACAAATAAATCAAGATGTCACCCTAAATCCCTCTATTTTAGAGATGGATGAAGTCATTGTTTCAACACCATTCAACAAAATTCAATCGGAAAATGTTGTAAAAGTTGAACATAAAAACATCAAACAATTGCTTGAAAAAGGAGGCCTCACACTCATAGATGGCTTGGCAAGTATTCCGGGTGTTTCGCAATTGTCGTCGGGAAATAGCATTGGAAAGCCCGTAATTAGAGGCCTTAGTGGGAATCGGGTTTTAGTTTATGCACAAGGTGTGCGCCTTGAAAATCAGCAATTTGGCAATGACCATGGTTTAGGTGTTAACGAAGCCGGAGTTGGTAGCGTTGAAATTATTAAGGGACCAGCTTCCTTACTTTATGGCTCTGATGCGCTTGGTGGCGTTATTTATCTTAATCCCGAACGCTTTAGCGATGCTAATAGCACCGAATTTATTATCGAAGAAAAGCAATTTAGCAATTCACGTGGCGCAAATGTATCAGGTGTTTTTAAAACCTCATCCAACAAGGTTAACTTCTTGCTGCGCAACACTTTCAATTCGCATATAGATTACAAAATTCCAAATGGAACCCGCGTTACCAATTCGCGCTTCAATGAATATGACCTTAAAATGGGGCTTTCTTTTCATACCGATAAATTAAACAGTACATTACGATATAATTACAACCATTTTTTAACAGGTATTCCCGAAGAAATTGCCGCCCAATCAACCCAAAGAAAACCAGATTTTCCCAAACAAAAAGTTGAAAATCACTTGTTGAGTTTACACAATAACTTCTTTTTTAAAGATTCAAAATTAGATGCTAACTTTGGCTACATTTTTAATGATCGAAATGAATTTGCTGATAATGCCATCCCAGATTTGCGGATGTTATTAAAAACTTTAGATTTTGATATAAAATACTATCTGCCAAAAACCACAAAGCTCGAATCTATCATTGGTGTTCAGGGAATGCACCAAACCAACACCAATAAAGCCGAAGAATTTTTAATTCCAGATGCCACCATTAATGATATCGGAATTTTTGCAACCTCAAATTTTGCTTGGAAAAAAGAGGCCTTACAGGGTGGCATTCGCTTAGATAACCGAAAAATAAATACACTTGCCCATTTGGCAGAAAGTGATTTACATCACATTGGTGCATTGGATAAAAAATTTACAAGTTTTAATGCTTCTCTTGGTTATAAAACTAATTTATCTAATCATACAATGGTTCGATTTAATATTGCATCGGGTTTTAGATCACCCAACTTAGCCGAACTAACCTCAAATGGCATTCACGAAGGCACAAATCGATTTGAAGTTGGTAATGCAAATTTAAAAAATGAACAAAATCTTCAAACCGATATAGATTTAACATACCAAAATGCGCATTTTGAGTTCTATATCAATAGTTTTTATAACCGCATTAACCAATATATTTTTATTGCACCCACTGGAACACAGCTAGAATCAACTGATGTTTATAATTACCGTCAAAAAGATGCCTATTTATACGGTGGTGAAATTGGCTTTCATTTACATCCACATCCCTTAGATTGGTTTCATTTAGAAAGTTCTTTTGAAAGCGTTACCGGAAAAGAAAAAAATGGTGATTATATTCCTTTAATTCCTGCAAATAGCTTCAAAAATAATGTCCGCATAGAATTTAATAAATCATCTTGGTTAAAAAATGGCTATGTTTCTTTAAATATAAATCATACACTTAAACAAAATAAACCGAATATTTTTGAAACAAAAAGTGATGCTTATACATTGGTAAATTTAAGTTTAGGAGGCGATATTTTATTGTTTAAAAGTAAGTTAAATGTGTCACTAGCAGCTACGAATCTGTTTAACACTACATATATTCCGCATACTTCTTTCTTAAAAACTTTAGCAATCCCCGAAATGGGTCGCAATATGGTGCTCTCTGTAAATTTTGGCATTTAATACTTGCTTAGTGTTTTTCTCATAAGACCTATAAGGTTTGATTCAAAATCTGCAGAGCTTTAAAAATAAGCAACAAAACCTTATAGGTCTGAGGTTTGAATTTAGACCTGCAAGGTTTTTAAGAAACTTGTAGGTATGATTGAAAAAAACTTCTTGGTCAAACTAAAAAAACTATAAATTTTGAATAATCTCAGGCTTGATTATTTAAAATAAGGTATCAATATGCTGAATAATCTCATCTGCAATTGCTAAACAAGAAGTGGCTGCTGGAGATGGTGCATTTAAAACGTGAATATTACCCTCGTGTTTTTCAATTTTAAAGTCATCAATTAAACTGCCATCAGAAGCAAGTGCTTGAGCGCGAACGCCAGCACGACAAGCAACAACCTCTTCCATTTTGAGCTGAGGCATCATTTTTTGAAGTGCTTTTACAAACAATCGTTTAGAAAAAGCGCGCTTGTATTCATCCATTCCTTTACGCCAATGTTTGGCAAACAATTTCCAAGTGCCTTTATAAGTTAGGGCTTGCCAAGAATCGTAAAAGTTAAAACTGGTGCGCGTGTAGCCCTCGCGCTTAAAGGTAAACACCGCATTTGGTCCGCATTCAATACCGCCTTTAATCATGCGCGTAAAATGAACACCCAAAAATGGAAAATTAATATCGGGAACGGGATAAACGAGGTTGTTTATTTTGTGTTGTGCTTGTGGGGTTAGTTCGTAATAATCGCCTCGAAATCCCACAATTTGCATATCTAATTTTACCTTATCGGATTTTGCCATACGGTCGGATTGCAATCCAGTACAGAAAATTATTTGCTTAGCTTTAAATTCACCTTGCGATGTTGCCAGTGATTTAAATCCGTTAAATGGCGTAACTTTTCGCACCAAACAATTGGTTATGAGTTGGCTATTAATATTGGTTTGGGCTATTAAATCTAAAAATTTTTGTCCTACTGCCACATAATCAATAATGCCCGCGCTTGGAACAAAAATTGCTTTTAAACCTACTATAAATGGCTCTTTTTCGCTGAGTTCCTTAGCGGATAAATAGCAAATTCCCGGTGTTTTATTTTCTAAACCTTTTTGATAAATACTTTCTAAAACTGGAAGCTCTTCTTGTGAAGTTGCCACAATAATTTTACCACAAGCCTCATAGGAAATTTTATATTTTTTAGCAAACTTTACAAGTTGTTCTCTTCCATTCTTACAATTTAAAGCTTTATAAGAGCGAGGTTTATAATAGATTCCTGAATGTATTACGCCTGAATTGCGTCCGGTTTGGTGTTTGCCAATAGCCGATTCTTTTTCAAAGATTACGACCGATTTTTCAGGATATTTTAATTGAAGTTTATAAGCGGTTGCGAGTCCTACAATGCCACCCCCTACAATGGCAAAATCAAAGGTATTGAGCTGGTTCATTTTCGGTGAAATAAAGTGCTATAAAATTAGTGAAAATTAAAAAGTTCTGCTAATAAAATGGCTTATTTATCTCACATATTTTGATTTTTTAACTAAACTTAAGACAAATAAACCTAAAATGAAAAACACCCCTAGGGCTAAAACAGAGTTTCGCATAGAGCCTGTTACTGCCAAAATAGCGCCATATATCCAAGTACCAAAAACAATTGCAAATTTTTCGGTAACATCATAAAAACTAAAAAAAGTGGCGTGATCTTGTGTGTCTTCGGGTAATAACTTAGAATAAGTTGAACGCGAAAGCGACTGAATAGCACCCATTACCATTCCAATTAATCCGCCCAAGGCATAAAATTTTAAGTCGATATTGGGATCATTTTTTTGCAATAAAAAGGCGGCGAAAGTAACCAAAATCCAAATAAAAATGGTGATTTTTAAAGCGCGCAAGTTTCCGTATTTTTTAGAAATTCCCGAGAATAACATGGCACCGGCAATCCCCACCAATTGGACTAATAAAATGGTCATAATTAATTTTGGCGTTGCCAAGCCGAGTTCTTTACTTCCAAAAATTCCTGCCAATAAAACTATGGTTTGCACCCCTACGCTATACAAAAAAAAGGAAATTAAATAGGTTTTAAGCGTTGGCAGCGTTTTAAGTTGAAACATCACCTTTCGCAGTTCTTTGTAACCTTTGGTTATAAAGTCCTTTTCGGGTTTTCGATGAAATACATTACTAGGCAATCGGGCAAACGTAACTTGCGCAAAGCCCATCCACCAAAGGCCGACGCTGGCAAACGATATACGAGCGGGCATAGTTGGGTCGGTAATACCAAACCATTCGGGATTATTAAGCATCATCAAATTGAAAACTAATAAGATAACAGACCCAATATAACCATAAGTAAAGCCCAATGCACTGACTTTATCTTGTTGTTCGGGAAAGGCAACTTCGGGCAAATAGGCATTATAAAAAACCAAACTTCCCCAAAATCCGATACTTGCTAAAATGCTAAATAAAATACCTAGCCCAAGATTTTCTATTCCTGTAAAAAAAAATAAACCAATTGAAGACAAGGATCCTAAATAACAAAAAAACTGCATAAAAGTCTTTTTACGTCCGGTATAATCGGCAATGCCTGAAAGTACAGGCGACAAAAACGCTACAACTAAAAACGAGACTGATAAGGCATAAGTATAAAGGGTGGTATTGTTAAAACTAGTCCCTAAAAAATAAATTTGGTCAGTAGTTTCGCTAGTTGTAATACTCTCATAATAAATGGGAAAAATCGCTGAACTAATCACTAAGGAATAAACGGAATTTGCCCAATCGTAAAAAGCCCACGAACGGTAGAGTTTTTTATCGCCTCTTTGTAACATACAAGTAATTTTAAATCGTTTTACAGATTTTAAAAGTACACTTTTTTAACAATTAAGCAAGATTTAAACCACCTGATTTTAATTTGAGCCTGTATATTTAGCGGCTAAGAGTTTGGCTTGAGGCAACCACGCCTTTAAATCGGCTATTCTTGTAGCATCAGCGGGATGTGTGCTCATAAATTCGGGGGGTTTATTTCCCTTCGAACTTTCGGACATGCGTTGCCAAAATTCGACTGCCTTATCGGGATTATAGCCGGCAATAATCATAAAAACCAATCCTAATTTGTCGGCTTCACTTTCTTGATTTCTGCTAAATTTTAACATTCCTAATTGAGAACCAACTCCATAAGCGGCATTCCAAATATTAGACCGATTACTTCCTTCTGTTCCGAGTGCTACTGCAATACCTCCTGCTTGTTGCAAAATGCCTGTGCTCATACGTTCCGCTCCGTGACGTGCAAAAGCATGGGCTATTTCATGTCCCATAACGGTGGCAATGCCATCATCATCGCGCGCAATGGGCATAATACCCGTATAAAAAACCACTTTACCGCCCGGCATAGCCCAAGCATTGACTTCTTTATCTTCAACCAAATTAAATTCCCATTCATAAGTATCAGCGCGATTAGCCATGTTATTGGCGCGCATATAGGCGTCTATCGCCTTAGAAATTCGTGAACCTACGGCTCTGAGTTTTTGTGTTTCTTCTTTGTTATCCGATAATTTATGTTCTTTTAAAAATGTTTTATATTCACTAAATGCCAAAGGAAGCATTTGGGCATCACTAACCAAGTTGAGTTGTTTTCGACCAGTTATCGGAACCGTGCTACATCCCACCATAAAAAAAGTAAGCAAAAAAATGATTTTAAATCGTTTCATATTGGTTATAATTTAACAAAAAGTAATCTGTAAAGCTAGCAAAATTAACTAATTTAGCTCGCATATATTTTTAGTTTATGACTCCTAATAATCAGAAAAATAAAAATACCAGAATTACAAAGTCTGTCGTAAGTTTTGGAAAATTTTTACAATTCATCGCCACACCCTTGGCGGCGGAATATATGTTCAAGCTTTTTCAAACACCCATAAAACACCAAATGCCTGAACGCGAGCAGATGATGTATAAAAGCGCCATAAAAGAACGGCTTAAAATTGCCGCCATCAACAAAGAAATTCAGGTTTACAAATACGGCTATTCAAAGAAAAAAGTCTTGTTGCTACACGGTTGGTCAGGCAGAGGCACACAGCTTTTTACCATTGCCGATAAGTTATTAGAAAACCGTTTTATGGTAATTAGCCTTGACGGACCGGCTCATGGTTTTTCGGAAGGAAAACGCACCAATATGACCGATTTTATTGAGTCTATAAAAGTGCTTCAAGAAAAATATGGACCTTTTGAGGCTGCCATTGGGCACTCCTTTGGCGGCATGACTTTGCTAAAATGCTCACAAGAATTCTTAAAAATTAACAAATTGGTGGTGATGGGAACAGACAATGATATTAAAGAAATCATCGGTGATTTAGCAATTAAATTACAGCTAAAATCGCGCACTGCCAACTATGTTTTAAACAAATTACAAAAGCAATTTAACAACCCTTTAGAAACCTTGTCTAGCGAAGCAAGTGCAAAATTTATCCATATTCCCACTTTAGTCATTCACGATACCGACGATTTGGTAGTGCCCGTAAGTTGTGCTTATAAAATTAGACAAAATTTAAGTCAAGGTTCGCTTTTAATAACCCATGGCTTAGGTCATCAACGAATTTTAAAAGACCTTAATGTTCAAAATCAAATTATTGAATTTTTAACTGATTAAAAATTTTGTTATGATAAAACCACTCATCTTATTAGCAATTATCTTCCATACCTTAAACCTTTCTGCACAAAAAACCATGAAAAAAGATAGCCCAAAATATCCCGTTACCAAAACCGAACAAGAATGGAAAGCGCTCTTATCGCCCATGCAATACAGTGTTTTAAGAGAAAAAGCTACCGAACAAGCTTTTACAGGTGAATTCGACTTAAACTTTAAAAAGGGCGCTTATTTTTGTGCCGCTTGCAATGCAAAATTGTTTGAATCGGATACCAAATTCGATGCCCATTGCGGTTGGCCTAGTTTTGACCAGGCCATTAAAGGCACCGTTCTTTACAAAAAAGACGCCTCTTTTGGAATGGTGCGAACTGAGATTTTATGCGCTCAATGTGGCGGCCATTTGGGTCATGTTTTTGATGACGGTCCCACTAAAACGGGGCAGCGTTTTTGTGTTAATTCGGCATCACTCAGTTTCACTCCAGAACAGAAAAAGCACTAATTTTTATTTTAAAAATTTAGCACCAAATTTATTTTGATATATTTGGACACCAAAACTTAAAACCGAATGCAAAAATCATGGCTATCAAAAATCCCCCATCCCGTGGTGATGTTATTCTTAATCATGATAAGCATTGCAGGTTTAAGCTATTTGTTGCCCGCTGGCGAATACCAACGCCAGCTTATTGATGGAAGACTGAGCGTTATTCCGGGTTCTTATCACATTATTACCTCAACTCCCATTGGCTTTATGGATTTGTTTCGTGCTTTACCGGTAGGGTTTAAGGCAGCCTCCGAAATTATTTTTGTAGTTCTATCGGGTGGTATTATGTTTGGCGTTTTGCAACGGACAAAGATGATTGAAAACGTCATCGGAAGTTTGGTGAAAAATATGGGGCACACTAAAAAATATTTTATCATTGTGCTGATGACTTACGTTTTTGGCTTGGCTGGCGTTGCTGTTGGTTACGAAAATAACATCGCTTTAGTGCCCATTGCGGCCGTTTTAAGTTTGGCTATTGGCGGGGATTTAATGCTTGCGGCGGGGATAAGCGTTGGTGCCATTACCGTTGGTTTTGGTTTATCTCCCATCAATCCTTATACCGTTGGCATTGGTGATCAAATTGCAGGTTTACCCATGTTTTCTGGTGTATTATTGCGCAGCGCTCTTTGTTTTTCAGGCTTAAGCATCATGGCTTATTTTAATTTACGTTACTTTAAAAAAATAGAAAAAAATAAGGACTATTCCTTAACCAAAGAAGTTGATGTTTCCGATTTAAAACTGTCAAAACCCATAACCGACTATTATATTTCTAAACAAGATAAAATCGTATTATCCCTCTTTTTGTTAGGAATGTCTTTTATGCTTTACGGCATTTTTGGTTTGCATTGGTACATTAATGACATTTCGGCAATTTTTATCTTAATTGCCATTTTTACTGGTCTCGCTGCCCGATTATCAACTTACCAACTCAGCGAAACCATTTTAAAATATGTCGGCATTAGTGCGCCAGGTGCTTTTATGGTAGGGCTTGCCGCCGCCATTAAAATACTGATGGAACAAGGCCATATTAGCGATACCTTGTCGCATAGTTTGGTTGAAATGCTTTCTGGGTTGCCTGTTTATGGTGCTGCAATATTTATGACAATTTCACAATCATTGATTAATTTTTTAATCCCTTCAGGAAGCGGTCAAGCCTTGGCAACTTTGCCTATTATGATTCCTTTAGGTGACGTTTTAGGATTGACCAGACAAACCACAATTTTAGCTTTTCAAATTGGCGATGGCGTTACAAACCTTATCAATCCTACACTTGGTGGCCTTATTGCCATGCTCAGCATGTGTCGCGTAAGCTTAGATAAATGGTTGCGATTTATTTTCCCTTTAACAGGAATTATTTTATTAACTGCTTGGCTTTTTCTAATTTTCAGTGTTTTCATTCATTGGGGACCTGCTTAAATCTTATTTATTATGAAGACTGCACAAAATATCCTAAAAGATTTAGTTGGCTTTCCTGTTTTAGGAGGTCAAAGTAATCTCGACCTTATCAATTATATTAAAGATGAACTTACCAAACATCAAATAACTTATCATTTAGTGCCAAATACTGAAGGCACTAAGGCTTCAATCTTTTGCAGGATAGGACCTGCGGTTGATGGCGGTTTTATTTTATCCGGACACACCGATGTGGTTCCCGTGGCAGGACAGGCTTGGCTTACCGACCCTTTTATTTTAACCGAAAAACCCGATGGCAAACTTTACGGACGCGGTTCTTGCGATATGAAAGGATTTATTGCTTGTTGCTTAGTAAATCTAACTAAAATGACTTCTGTTCAGCTTAAAAAACCCATTTATTTTGCCTTTTCGTATGATGAAGAAATAGGCTGTGTGGGTGCGCCCGATTTAATTAAAAGTCTATTAAAAACTTATGCCGAAAAGCCAAAGTATGCCCTTATTGGCGAACCAACTTTAATGCAACCCATTGTGGGACAAAAAGGTATTTGCGTTTTTAAAACAACGGTTTATGGTTCCGAAGGTCATAGCAGCCGCATTAAACAAGAAGTAAGCGCCATTCACGAAGCCGCCAAATTAGTGGTTTGGTTGGAGCAAAAAATGGACACTTTAATCGCCGAAAAACATATAGATAAACGTTTTAACCCACCACATAGCTCTATTCATATTGGCAAAATTAATGGTGGTGTCGCTCCAAATGTTATTGCAAACGAATGTACTTTTTATTGGGATGTGCGAATTATTCCACAAGACCATATTGAAACCATTAAAAATGACTTTTTAGATTATTGTCAAAGCCGCATTAAAATCATGCGAAAAATAAATCCTAAATTCAACATCACCCTCACCGCAGACCATCCCGCAGTGCCCGCATTAGACACGCCCGAAAACCGTTCTATTGTTAGTATCATTAAACAGCTAAGCTGCCGATCAGACCTTGGTACCGTTGCTTATGCCGCTGAAGCAGGGCAGTTTTCTAATGCTGGTCTTGAAGCGGTGATTTGTGGACCGGGAAGTATTGAACAAGCCCATCGCGCAAATGAATTTATCTCAAAAGAGGAACTTAAAAAAGGAGAAAAAATGATTGCCGATTTGGTTGATTATTTGTCATAACATTATATTTTAGTTGTCATTTAAGTCTAAACTACTCACAAATTGCAATTCATAAAACAAGCTATTTTGTTATCTTTGCCTTTTTAAAAAGCACACCTATTTATGTTTAATAATTTAAGCGAAAAACTAGATAAAGCCTTTCACATACTTAAAGGTCACGGACAAATTACCGAAATTAATGTTGCCGAAACCTTAAAGGAAGTCCGTCGCGCGCTTCTTGATGCCGACGTAAACTTTAAAATTGCCAAACAATTTACCACATCCGTCAAGGATAAAGCCATTGGACAGCACGTGTTGACCTCTTTAAATCCGGGGCAGTTGATGGTGAAATTGGTTAAAGACGAATTGACTTCTTTAATGGGAGGCGAAAGTGTTGGCATTAACCTATCAGGAACACCGAGCGTTATTTTAATGTCGGGTTTGCAAGGTTCGGGAAAAACAACTTTCTCAGGAAAGCTTGCCCATTATTTAAAAACAAAAAAATCAAAACAAGTTTTGTTAGTGGGCTGTGATGTTTACAGACCTGCTGCTATCAATCAGTTACAAATTGTAGGCGAACAGATTGGCGTTGAAGTTTATGCCGAAATCGACAATAAAAACCCTGTAGAAATTGCTCAAAACGCGCTAAAACACGCCAAAGCAACGGGTAAAAATGTGGTGATTATTGACACAGCAGGACGTTTGGCTGTTGATGAACTGATGATGACCGAAATTGCCAACATCCATAAAGCCATTAAACCCCAAGAAACCCTTTTTGTTGTAGATGCGATGACCGGTCAAGATGCGGTAAATACGGCAAAAGCCTTTAACGATAAACTAAATTTTGATGGTGTTATTTTAACCAAATTAGATGGTGACACCCGTGGTGGCGCTGCTTTATCTATAAAATCGGTTGTAAATAAACCCATAAAATTTATCGGCACTGGCGAAAAAATGGAAGCCTTAGATGTGTTTTATCCCGACCGTATGGCCGATCGAATTTTAGGCATGGGCGATGTGGTTTCTTTAGTAGAGCGCGCTCAAGAACAATATGATGAAGTTGAAGCACGAAAACTTCAAAAAAAAATCGCCAAAAATCAGTTTGGTTTCGATGATTTTTTAGTACAAATCAATCAGATTAAAAAAATGGGGAATATGAAGGATTTGGTAGGAATGATTCCCGGCGCGGGAAAAGCCCTTAAGGATGTCGATATTAAAGAAGACGCCTTTAAAGGGATTGAAGCCATTATCCAATCGATGACGCCATCCGAACGGCGCGAACCCACAAGCATTGATGCCAATCGCAAAAAACGCATTGCAAAAGGCTCGGGAACAAGTGTTCAAGCAGTAAATCAGTTGATGAAACAATTCGACCAAATGAGCAAAATGATGAAAATGATGCAAGGCGGTGGCGCAAAAAATATGATGCAAATGATGAAAGGTG
>PFPU01000136.1 GCA_002793215.1 Flavobacteriales bacterium CG_4_10_14_0_2_um_filter_35_18 | reverse complement strand
TAATAACCGCTCCAAAAACCACGGTTGTAAACCTTGTCTAATTCACTCATCCAATGATTCACTTTTTCTTGATTATAAGTCCCTTCAACAAGGCTATCAATGGCTTCACGGTAAGTTTTGATTACTTTAGCTACGTATTCAGGCGCGCGGCCACGTCCTTCTATTTTTAGAACTTTGATACCGGCATCGTAAACTTTATCTAAAAAATCGATGGTACACAAATCTTTTGGAGACATAATGTATTCATTATCCAACTCCATTTCAATGCCGGTTTCTTGATCAATAACCGTATATTTTTTACGGCAATTTTGTTTGCAAGCGCCACGATTTGCCGATGAATTATAAGAATGCAAACTCATGTAGCATTTGCCCGAAACCGCCATACATAGCGCGCCATGGCCAAATATTTCAACTTCAACCAAACGCCCACTCGGACCTTTAATTTGTTGCTTTTCAATTTGTTCGGCAATGCTTTTTACCTGTCTTAAACTCAACTCTCTGCTCAACACAACGGTATCGGCAAACAAGGCGTAAAATTTTAAGGTTTCAATATTGGTGATGTTAATTTGTGTAGAGATGTGCACTTCAATTCCTATTTCGCGGGCTACTGAAATAACCGCTTGATCCATAGCAATAACAGCGGTTAAGCCAACTTCTTTAGCGCGTTTAAGCAAAGTTCTTACAATACTCAAATCGTGATCATAAATGATGGTATTTAGAGTGAGATAAGTTCTTACCTTTTTTTTTGAACAGCGTTTGGCTATTTCGGATAAATCGTTTAAAGTAAAATTTATGGAAGCGCGTGCGCGCATATTGAGTTGCTCAACGCCAAAATATATTGAATCCGCCCCATTATCAAGTGCCGCTTGAAGCGATTCAAAGTTTCCGGCAGGAGCCATTAATTCTATTTTTTGATTAAATGCCATCTATAAATTAGTAATTTCGGATTAAAATAGGCGCAAATTTACACTTTTTTTAATGTAATATTTTTTGACTTTTTTTTGATTTTAATAGCTTGCTTTTTAGCATCTTTGTGGCTTAAATTTTTTAAACTTTATATTATGAAATTAGCAGTAGTAGGCGCTACCGGACTGGTAGGCAACGTGATGTTAGAAGTTTTAGCAGAACGCCATTTTAAAATTGATGAATTACTTTTAGTCGCTTCGAGCAAGTCGGTTGGAAAACACATTGAATTTAAGAATAAGACTTATACTGTTATTAGCATGGAAGCTGCTATTTTGGCAAAACCCAATATAGCCATTTTTTCGGCTGGTGGTGGAACCTCGTTAGAATGGGCTCCAAAATTTGCGGCCGTTGGCACAACCGTTATTGATAATTCTTCGGCTTGGCGTATGAATCCTGATAAAAAATTGATTGTACCCGAAATAAATGCGGCAATTTTAACAGCTTCCGATAAGATTATTGCCAATCCTAACTGTTCAACTATTCAATTAGTTTTGGCTTTAGCGCCTCTTCACAAAGAATATAAAATTAAACGTTTCGTGGTTTCTACCTATCAATCGGTTACAGGAACGGGTGTTAAAGCAGTGAAACAACTTGAAAACGAATATAATGGCGTTAAAGGCGATATGGCTTACCATTATCCCATTCACAAAAATGCCATTCCACAATGCGATGTTTTTGAACCCAATGGTTATACCAAAGAAGAGATGAAGTTGATAAATGAACCTCATAAAATTTTAGACGATTATTCCATTGCCATTACCTCAACGGCAGTTAGAATTCCGGTTGTGGGCGGACATAGCGAATGTGTAAACGTGGAATTTGAAAATGATTTTGATTTAAACGCCATCAGAACCTTATTACACAACACCCCTGGGGTTATTGTTCAAGATAATCCCGATACCAATACTTACCCAATGCCCATTTATGCCAAAGGTAAAGATGCGGTTTTTGTGGGACGTATACGCCGAGATTTTTCCATTCCAAATGCCTTAAATATGTGGATTGTGGCAGATAATCTTAGAAAAGGTGCCGCTACCAATGCCATTCAGATAGCTGAATATTTAATAGACAAGCATTTAGTATAATAATTATTAATTATCATAAGGCTGCCCTGTGGCAGCCTTTTTTATTTTAAAATAAGGTGCAATAACCTGATTTCTAAAAATTTTTTAATTATAATTCCATTTATCTAAATTTTTCAATACCTTTAACTTTTGCAAGCTTAAAATATTTGTCAATTAAAACCCTATTTTTTATCTACTATTGTGTAGAATAACATCAATAATACCGACTAACTATTTATTAACTTAATCAAATTATTATTATGAATGCAAAACTATCAATGATTTTACGCATCTTATTAGGACTAATTTTAGTTGTTTTTGGTGCAAACAAATTTCTAGATTTTATGCCTCACATGGAAATGCCCGAAGCAGCCGGCAATTTTATGGGAGCTATGATGGCAACTGGTTACATGCTTAAATTAGTGGGTGCAACCGAAGTTGTTATTGGCTTGTTATTAATAGCCAAAAAGGCTGTGCCATTTGCTCTAATGGTTTTAGCTCCTGTTGCTTTAAACATGGTGCTTTTCCATTTATTTTTAGCACCTGCCGGCATTGTTCCTGCTGCAGTGGTAACTTTATTGACTATTGTGTTAATTTATGACAATTGGAATAGCTACAAATCGCTATTTTAAATTCCATTTAAAATTTATTTTAAAGGCATATTCCATTGAATATGCCTTTTTTATTTTAGTTTTGTAAGAACTAAACCCAAATTCAAATGAAAAAATTAATAACCATCGTTTTTCTTAGTGCTATTTTAGCATCCTGTGGAAACAAAAATCAAGTAAAATTGACCTATCCTGTAACCAAACAAGTTGACACCATTACCAATTATTTCGGAACCCCTATTAAAGACCCTTACCGTTGGTTAGAAGATGACCGTTCGGATGAAACAGGTGCTTGGGTAAAAGCCGAAAATGAAGTAACTTTTGGATATTTGTCAAAAATTCCTTTTCGTGAAGCCCTAAAACAACGACTCGAAAAACTGTGGAATTATGAAAAAATAGGAGCCCCCTTTAAAGAAGGCGACTACACCTATTTTTATAAAAATGACGGTTTGCAAAATCAATATGTGTTATACCGCTTTAAAAATGATGAAACACCCGAGGTTTTTCTTGACCCTAACACCTTTTCTGCCGATGGCACTACTTCGCTTGGTGGCTTGTCTTTTTCTAAAAATGGCAAGTTATTAGCCTATGCCGTTTCAGAAGGCGGTTCCGATTGGCGCAAAGTGATAATAATGGATGCGCTTACCAAAGAAATTAAAGAAGATACCATTATAGACGTGAAGTTTAGCGGTCTTTCATGGCAAGGTAACGAGGGTTTTTATTACTCAAGTTACGAAAAACCGAAAGGCAGCCAGCTCTCAGCAAAAACCGATCAACACCATTTGTTTTACCATAAGCTTGGAACCAAACAAAGTCAGGACATCCTAATTTTTGGCGATAAACAAAAAAGGCGTTATGTGGGCGGAAGCGTTACCGAGAATGGCAAATTTCTAGTTATCACCGCTTCAATTTCTACAACAGGAAATGAGTTATATATAAAAGATTTATCAAAACCCAATAGCAAAATTGTAACCGTTATTGATAATTTTGATTCCGATTCATACGTAATTGACAATGTTGGTGAAACCCTTTTTATTGAGACCAATCTAAAGGCACCAAATAAACGCATTGTATCGGTCGCTGCGCAACATCCCGAACCAAAAAATTGGGTAGATTTAATTCCAGAAACCAAATATGTTTTAGCGCCATCAACCGCAAGTGGTTATATTTTTGCGCATTATATGGTTGATGCCGTTTCGCAAGTCAAACAATATGATTTTACCGGTAGATTAATCCGTGAAATCAAATTGCCAGGACTTGGCACTGCTAGTGGATTTGGTGGAAAAATTGAAGATAAAACGGTTTATTACACCTTTTCAAACTACACTACTCCCCCTTCAATTTACGCATTAAATCCTGAAAAAGGCGAATCGACTTTGTATAAAAAACCAGCTATTGATTTTAATTCAGATGCTTATGAATCTAAACAAGTATTTTATACCTCAAAAGACAGCACCAAAATCCCGATGATCATTACTTATAAAAAAGGTACGGTATTAAATGGCAATAATCCAACCATATTATATGGTTATGGTGGCTTTAACATCAGTTTGACTCCGTCTTTTAGCATTGCCAATGCGGTTTGGTTTGAACAAGGTGGCGTTTATGCCGTTCCAAATCTTCGCGGAGGTGGTGAATATGGTGAGGCTTGGCATCTTGCCGGCACTAAAATGAACAAGCAAAATGTGTTTGATGATTTTATCGCTGCAGCGGAATATCTTATTACAAACAAATACACTTCTTCAAAATTTTTGGCTATTCGTGGAGGCTCTAATGGCGGTTTATTGGTTGGCGCAACCATGACCCAACGCCCTGATTTAATGCAAGTGGCTTTGCCGGCAGTTGGCGTAATGGATATGTTGCGCTATCACACCTTTACCGCTGGTGCGGGATGGGCTTATGATTATGGCACTGCCGACGATTCTAAAGAAATGTTCAATTATATTCTTGCTTATTCGCCCGTTCAAAATGTAAAGGAAGGTATTAAATATCCTGCAACCCTTGTAACTACAGGCGATCACGACGACCGCGTTGTGCCTGCACACTCGTTTAAATTTGCTGCCCAATTACAAGCCAAACAAAAAGGAAACAATCCTGTTTTAATTCGCATAGAAACAAATGCCGGGCACGGTGCAGGAACACCAGTTTCTAAAACAATTGAACAATATGCCGATATTTTTGGATTCACCCTTTACAATATGGGTTATAATGAATTGCCAAATAAATACTAAGACAATCCAGATAATTTGAAGTTAATAAAAAGCCTCCGTTAAAACGGAGGCTTTTATTTTTTATCTAAATATTAATATTAGATCTAATAAATTAAAAGTTTATGTTAGTTTTTAATCACTGTGAATACTTTAAAGTTGTCTTAACAAAATGAAATATTTGCATTTTAAACTAAAACATACCCCTAAGCCCTATAACTAAAGTTTATATTTTTTATGAAGTGGTTGAATCTTCGATTTCAAGAGGGGGATTAGCCTCCATTAACATTTGCCTTTAGCTTTTTTTAAGTAAAGAAGTTGCAATTTTATAATAAATGCCCTATTTTATTTTTTTAATCCTAGCTGCTCTATTCCCTGTTCAAAAATAACATCAACAGGAATGTTGGCATCGCTTAAGCGGTCTAAATCTTTTTGTAATTGTGTATCAATAATACCCTTGGTTTTTACCAATTGCGCCACCCCTTCAAAATCGCCATTGCCTTGAAGGGAAAGGATTAATTGTGATAAATCTTTCATAGCCAAACCCATATTTTCATAGTTTACACTATATGTGCCATCTAGGTTTCTGGTAAAAGCATTCGCTTGTTTAAAAAAATTAAAGCGCACCATATTGGCAATTCCATGAGCATCGGCCGCTCCAAAACGGACAGACCTAAAAATACTGGCTAAAAAGGTAGTCATATAATCTTTCATATCGCCACTTAATTCACCTTTATCGTGTAGTTGCTGAACCATATAAAGTCCTAAAATATCTGCTTTACCTTCTTCTAAAGCAGAATAATATTGTTTTAAAGCCTCGCGAACAGTGCCTTTACCGTTAATGGTGTTTTTAATACCCAATCCGTGGGCCACTTCGTGAAACATAGTATTTGCAAAAAAGGCATCAAATTTTATGTATTGTTGTTGGTCATTAGCGATAAGCAAATTTGCTATGGGAACCATTATTTTATCAAATTTAGCTTGCATAGCATTTTTTAATTGCAAACGGCGAGAGCCTTTTTTAAGTTGAACATTTTCATCATTTGGCAAATTAATGGCAATGGTTTTACCTCCAGAGTTTGCTTGACCGGCATAATAAACCACATCATAGGCATTTAAATCGGAGTTAGTGCCGGCTGTTTCTTTTTTATAGATGGAGTCAACAGGTAAATTGGTTTGCAACTCTGGCAAAAAACTTATAAAATGAGAAAGCTTTTTACTCCATTCCATATCTTTAATCAACACATAGGCTTCGTGGCCGGCTTTATAGCCAAATAATTGGTCTTCGTAAGTTTCTATTGGGCCAATCACAATATCCAATTGATTGGTTTTCATATCCATCCACGCCATATCACTCTCATAATAGCGATCGTTTAACAAGGCTTTAGCACGCAAATACAAATATTTTTTTAAGCCTGCATCCTCGGCTAAAACAGCCGCTTGGCTTAGCAAACCAGCAACTTGTTTTAGCTGAACATCAAACATTTGATAATAAGGAACGGTAAACAAAGTGCCGGTATCTTCATTGCGCCTTACAAAGGTGTAAAGGCTTGCTTTGTCTTTAGATTTAAAGGCTTCAAATTCCTTTTTTTGCATATCTTGAGGGTAAAAATTAGCCCCTAATGATTTCTCACCAACACCCGAAATAAAGGGTTTATTATCGTTTAAGCGATCCCAAGGGCCGTAATTAATTTCGATAAAATCTTTAGTTTCTTTTTCATAAATTTTGTCTAAAAGTGCCCGCTTATCACCATAAGTTTCAATCCAATACAGTTCATTCATCCTATCGGCAGCTTGAATCAAAAGGGGAATCATCTTTTTTTGATTTTCAGATAAGACACTTAAATCGGCTGTTAATTTTACGGTAGCATAAGCATTTAATTTTTTTTTCATTTCGGTTTTGATGTTGGTTTCAGTAACTTGGTTTTTTGGTGCTCTGGCTCTATCGGTTTTGCACGAATAAACCATTATTAGCGTGAGCAAAAAAATTAATTTAATTTTCATAATAGCTTATTTTTGAGGTATTTTGAATTTATTTACAGCGTTTTTAATGGCGTGTTCAATTTTATTAGAATCAATTTTATAGTTCAAATCAAGTCCTTTTTTTTCGGGAAATTGTTCAATAATTACGGAAGTAGAAGGGAATGCGAATTCAACGCCAATTTCTTTGGCAAATTTTAAAATGGCAATATGCAAACGATGTCTCGAAGATTGTTCTTCATTCCAACCTAAATCAGTAAAATAAGTGTTTAATAAAATAAGAAGCGCAGAGTCGCCAAATCCTACAAATTCAACATTATAAGCATCGCTTCTCGTATCGGGATGCACTTTGATAATTTCTCTAACGCCATCTACAAAGGCTTCGATAAGCTCGGGAGGTGTATCGTATCGCAAACCCAGTTGCGTATTATAGCGTCTAAACAAAAGCAAACCTTTATTATTTACAATCATCTCGGCCAAAGCACTGTTAGGAATTTGAAATAAAGAGGTGTCGGCGGCGCGCACTCGCGTTGATCTAAATCCAACTTCTTCTACAGTTCCAGCAACAACGCCCGCTTCAATCCAATCGCCTATCTGAAAAGGATGGTCTAAAAAAATCATAAACGTACCGATGAGATTTTTTACGGTATCTTGCGATGCTAAGGCCAAGGCCAAACCACCTATTGAAATTCCCGCAATAAGTGTGGTTGTATCGACACCAAGTATTTTCAAGAGGTTATAAACACCAACCATCATTACTAAACCGCGGAGTAAATTCTTTAAAATAGGTATGATTTGGTCGTCTAATTTGCTCTCGGTTTTTGAAGCGATATCAGCGTAAACTTGCATAACAACGGCAACCAATTTTAAGAATACATAAATCCAAAATACTATTTTAGCGATTTCTATACCTAAAAGTAGAAATCTATTGATATTTAAAGGCATTTGAAGAATTGGCAGCAATTTTTCTACAATCCAAAAAGCGAAAATGAGTGTTAGAGGTCTTGACAGCCTATTGATGGCTTGATTTACAGCTTCACTTGTATTTTTTACTAAAACCCTTTCTACTTTTGTCAAAATAAAATAGACCAGGCGTTTAAAAAGATGGTAAATTAAAACACCAATTAAAATTAAAATGAGAAAACCTAGATATTGCCAAATTTCAAAATTTAGAAAAGATTTGTGGAGTGGTTCTGGGATATAATCATTTATAAATGAAGTCCCCCAAGGATAAACACTCTCATAAATTTGGTTAATTTGATCAATGGTTTCGGCCGAATAATACCAATTATTACCAATCTTTTCGAGATAAATTTCGGGAAATTTTTTGGGGAACAAAACAAAAATATGTTTT
>PFPU01000176.1 GCA_002793215.1 Flavobacteriales bacterium CG_4_10_14_0_2_um_filter_35_18 | reverse complement strand
AATTATGGAAAAGCCGAATATTTTATTCAATTTTAGCAATATAGCCTACCAAACTTATTTTAATTCAAAACAAGAATTAGATTTGGTAAACAGTTTATTTTTTGATGCTTATAGACTTGGTGAAGTTTCACAAAATATTGCCATTGCCGAACCAGTTTTAAGAGATGCTGATATTGTTAGCATTGATATAAGTGCCATAAAATATACCGAAGCTAAAGCAAATAAAAACGCCTCTCCCAATGGTTTAACGGGTGTAGAAATTTGTGCCATAGCAAGATATGCTGGATTAAGCGACAAGGTTTCTTCGTTTGGCGTTTATGAATACAATCCAAAACTAGACACCGATTCGCAATCGGCTAAATTGATTGCACAAATGATTTGGTATTTTATTGAAGGTGTGAATTTTAGAACAAAAGATTATCCGTTTGAGAAAAAAGAAAATTACAAAAAATACATCGTTCCACTTGACGAACAAACCATAAATTTTTATAAAAGTCATAAGAGCGACCGCTGGTGGATGGAAGTAACAACAAGCAATAATAAGCGTAAAACAACGTTAATTCCGTGTACTTATCAAGATTATTTAGATGCTTGCAATCAAAATATTCCTGAGCGGTGGTTTAAAGCACTTAAAAAATTGAATTAATCAAGCCAAAATTAAATAACTGGTAAGCTTATTTAACAATAAAAAAAATTGTTTTTTTGATTAGATACACTAAATTTACGACTTGTTTAAGTTAATTTTATTTAATACGTTTACATTTTTTAATAATTATTTAAGAAAGATTTTAAAATATGAAAAGATTGTTTGGATATCTGCTACTAGCTTTTATAATGTTTAGTTGCGGATCGAATGATAGAGGGGAGTTGGTAGGTGTTAAATTTGGAGAAAAATGGCAACCCGAAAAGCCGTTTGGCATGGTGTTTATTCCCGGTGGTAGTTTTACCATGGGTAAAGAAGAAGAAGATACCAATGGCGCTTATGATGCACCCACAAAAACCGCTACCGTAAGACCGTTCTATATCGATGATACTGAAATTACTAATAGTGAATATAAAAAGTTTGTATTTTGGACAAGAGACTCAATAGCGCGAACAAGTTTAGCGCTTTATGCCGAAGAATTATCTTTTGGTGAGCAGGTTCAAAAAGGCAATAAATCTATTGGTATTCAACGTTATGCATTTAGGGTTGTCGATACAAGTAAAGCGTATCCTTACTATAAATATATGATGAATAATTATGGCGGTTTAGGGGATTTAAATTCACCTAGCGAAGGTAAATTCCTGAATTGGAATATTAGCCTAGAATGGGAAGTCAATAAATTCCCCGACCAATATTATTCAGAAGTTATGGATTCCTTATACTTACCGGTAGAAGATTCTTTCGACGCACATCGCTTATTAAACACCAAAAAAATACAATACCGCTATTATTGGTTTGATAAAAACGCAGCCGCAAAAGATAATAAAGCACAACGTAAAGATTTTTTTAAAGAAGAAGTTACGAGAGTTTATCCCGACACTACGGTTTGGGTTAAAGATTTCAATTATTCATACAATGACCCTGTGCACCAAGATTATTTTTGGCACAAAGCTTATAATGAATATCCTGTTGTGGGCGTTAACTGGCATCAAGCACGCGCTTTTTGCAATTGGCGAACAGTAAAGAAAAACAAATTTCTTTTAGGTAGAAACAAAGGTGCAGTTGGCGATGTTGTTCCGTTTTTTAGGCTTCCAAGTGAAACCGAATGGGAATACGCTGCTAGAGGTGGTTTACAACATTCTAAATATCCTTGGGGTGGTCCATATATTATTAGCGATAAAGGCTGTTTTTTAGCAAATTTTAAACCAGAACGTGGCGATTATACGGCTGATGGTGCACTTTACACCGTTGAAGTTTATAGCTATAATGCCAATAATTATGGCTTATATAATATGGCTGGAAACGTATCAGAATGGACAGAAACATCTTATAATCCAACCTCTTATTATTTTAGCTCAACCCTAAACCCCGATGTTAAAGATGATGAAAACAAACGAAAAGTTATTCGCGGAGGCTCTTGGAAAGATGTGGCCTACTTTTTAGAAGTGAGCAGTAGAGATTATGAATATGCCGACACTGCTAGAAGTTATATCGGTTTTAGAACCGTACAAGATTATACAGGAACAAAATTAACAATCAATAAATAAATAACCCCCCCAAACTTAAAAAATAAATATCATGGCACAATCACAAGCAAAAAGACAATTTTATGTAATGGCCTATGGTCTAGGAGCATCAGTAGTAATACTAGGAGCATTGTTTAAAATATTACACTTTCAAATAGGGTTTTTAACAGGAGGCTTTATGTTGTCTATTGGTATGGGAGTAGAAGCTTTAATATTTGCATTATCGGCCTTTGAACCTGCCGATAAAGAATATGAATGGGATTTGGTTTATCCTGAACTTAGTCAAGGTATCGCTAGAGCAAAAGACCAACCTAAAGATGTTGAAGGCTTGTTAGCTCAAAAATTGGACAAAATCTTAGTTGATGCCAAATTAGATGCAGAATTGGTAGGTAAATTAACAGCCAGCATCAAAAATTTTCAATCGGCCAGCTTAAGTGTAGCACCGGTAATAGAATCTATTGCAGCTACAAATAGCTATAGTGTGCAGTTAAACATTGCATCAACCCAAATGGAATCATTAAATAATTTATACAAATCACAATTGGAGACCTCTGCTAAGCAAGCCGAAATCAATGAAGCGATTGTTGAAAATGCTTCAAAAATGAAGGAACAAATGGAATCATTAGCAACGAATCTATCTTCACTAAATGGTATTTACGGAGGTATGTTATCTGCCATGTCAAATTCTAGAAAATAGTATTATTAAACTAAATTAAACAAAAGAATTATGGCATCATCAAAGCTATCGCCAAGACAGAAAATGATCAATTTGATGTATTTAATTTTTATAGCCATGTTGGCTATGAATATGTCAAAAGAAGTGCTCTCTGCATTTGGCTATATGAAATTAAAGCTAGAAGATGGCAATACAACATTGGCCACTAAAAATCAAGCAGCCTTTGAAAGTCTCGCCTCTAAAGCAATCGACCAAAAAGCAAAATACGAATCTTTAAAAATTAAGGCAGATAAAATTAAAGACCTATCTGACAATTTTTTTGAATATCTAGATAAATTAAAAGCCGAATTATCAAAAACCATTATCAATCCAAACGACTTTGAAAAGATGGACGGAACCGATATTGTTGATCAATATTTTTTTAATGGAGGCGATATAAACAAAAATGGACAGGCCTTTTTAACGAATATGAAAAACTATCGCGATGAAGTTAATGGTATTTTAGGAAAAGATTATGCTGCTATAAGCCCCACGGTTAACCAACGTTTTCAAACAGATGACGTAACCGATAGAGAAGGTAGCAAACAAAGCTGGCTAAAATATTATTTTGAAGGCTATCCACTTATTGCCTCTTTAACGCGATTCACTCAAATTCAAGCCGATATAAAAGAAACAGAATCCGATATTTTATCGGCAATGCTGCAAGGTCAGTTAGAGAGTGATGTGTCATTAACTAATTATGAAGCCATTGTGGTTGCTGATAAAACTGCCTTTTTTGAGGGCGAAAAGTTTACCGGTAAAATTTATTTAGGCCGAAAAGACCCAACCCTTAAAGCTCAAAAAGTAGTGATTAATGGCAGTGAAATTAAAGAGGCTGATATCCAAAAAGGTCAGGTCGTTTTAAACTTTCCCGCAGGTGCCATAGGTTCACGAGACATTAAAGGTGAGTTTTTCTTTAAAGAAGGCGATTCAATAGTGAAAATACCTGTTGCAAGCACTTATGCCGTTGTTCCTAAACCAAATAGTGCGGTGATTTCGGCCGATAAAATGAATGTGGTTTATAGGGGAATTCCTAATCCAATTACCATTTCAATGCCCGGAATCTCTAATGATAAAATATCTGCTTCAGCGCAAGGATTAACACGTGTTAAAAATTCAGGTAGCTATATGATGAATCCGGGAGCTGGACGCACCACAAAAATTTCGGTTACAGGCGTGCGTTCTGATGGTGTAAAAGTTAGTAGTGCAAAAGAATTTAGAATCAAAGATATTCCAGCACCCGTTGGAACCATTAGAGGCGAACTAGGTAATGATGTTTTAAAAATGCCTAGAACAAGTTTGGGCGTTGCAACCATAGGTGCAACCTTGCCTGATTTTGATTTTGATTTAAACCTTACCGTTATTAGTTTTAGTATTAAAGTACCGGGTAAACCGACCATAAATATTGAAGGAACGCGCCTTAATGAAGCGGGGAAAAATGCCCTAAGTCATACAAGACAAGGTGATAATGTGATGATTTTAAATATTAAAGCAAAATTAGTAGGAAACGATAATTATTATCTTAAAAAAATATCACCTGTTATTATTGAAATCACTAATTAAAATAATTGAAGATGAAGAGATTAATTTTATTGTGTTTAATTTTAGGTTTTTCTAACCATATAAGAGCACAAGCAAATTTGTTAAATGCTTTATTTCCAGAGGAGGTAGGCGTAAAAACAGCAGCCCAAATAGCAGCTGATAATGACCGCCCATTGCCCTATGAATACATTGACGATAGAGATATTTTATGGTCTAAAGTAGTTTGGGAATATGTTGATTTAAATGAAAAAATGAATTTGCCTTATTATTATCCTATTGATACGGTAAATATTAGCAACAAACGCCGTTCTTTATACGATACCCTTATGAAAGGTATAAAAAAAGGCGATATTGTTGATGTTTATGATGATTCCTATTTTCAAGATCGATTAACATTAAAGGATATTACTCAACGATTAAGCAGACGCGACACCACCAATACGGGTTTTGATAAACTTAATGCTGGAGAAAAATTAACAAAAGAAGATATTGATATCCGAAACATAACTTCGGCTGATATTGAAGGCTTTAAAATAAAAGGTGTTTGGTATTTTGATAAACGTCAAGCGGAATTGAAATACCGCTTATTAGGTATGGCACCCGTAGCTCCCGATGTTAACTTTATTGATAGTGATGATGCACAAGATAATTTAGTGGAATTGTTTTGGGTTTGGTTTCCCGATGCGCGCGAAACCCTTTATCAAATGAAAGTATTTAACCCCAAAAATGCAGCACAATCACTTTCATACGATTTAATTATTAATGCCCGACGTTTTAGTTCTAGCATTTATAAAGAGGAAAATATTTATGACAATCGCGAAATTGCTGAATTTATTAAGGGAAATGCCCTTTATCAGGTTCTTGAATCAAGACGCATCAAAGAAGATGTACGCAATCGCGAAATAGATATGTGGCAGTACTAAAACTAATATTTACCATTTTTAAACTCCTGCTTTTGTAGGAGTTTTTTATTTAAAGCATTATACCTTGCGCTAAGATGAAAGTTGATTATATAATTGTTGGGCTTGGGCTTGCTGGCATTGCCTTTGCCGAAACATTATTCAAAAACCACAAAACTTTTGTCGTTTTTGACAATTGCTCTCAACAAGCATCAATTGTAGCCGGCGGCATGTATAATTCAGTTACCTTAAAACGCTATACTCCCGTTTGGTTGGCAAAAGAACAATTAGCGGTTGCCCTGCCATTTTACAAATCACTAGAAGAAAAGTTTAATATTAAACTCGATTATAAAGTTCAGGATGCGCGTGTTTTAAGCTCGGTTGAAGAACAAAATAATTGGTTCACAGCAAGTGATAAACCAGCGTTGTCTAACGAATTATCTACCGAATTGGTGACAAATAACAATAATGCTTTAAAAGCGCCTTTTAAGTTGGGAATGCTTAAAAATACAGGGCGAATTGACACAGCATTGCTTTCAAAAACTTACAAAAAACACTTATTAGATAGCGGTCTATTGTATGAACAATCCTTTAAATATGCCGAGTTAGTTATAAAGGAAGATTCGGTAGAATACAAAACAATATCAGCTCGCAAAATTGTTTTTTGCGAAGGCTTTGGGATGAAAAAAAATCCGTTTTTTAAGGATTTACCTATGCAGGAATCAAAAGGGGAATTACTCATTATTAAGGCTCCAAAATTAAAAATTGATTTTTTGGCAAAAGGCCCCGTTTTTGTTATGCCTTTAGGAGCCGATTTATATAAAGTTGGGGCAACCTTTAATTGGAATGATAAAACCAATCTTACCACAGAAGCGGGCAAAAATGAATTACTTGTAAAATTAAAATCTTTTATAAATACCGATTTCGAAATTGAAAGACAATTGGCGGGTATTAGACCTACCGTAAAAGACCGAAAACCTTTATTAGGAACCCATCATCAATATAAAAATATAGCCATTTTTAATGGACTCGGCACTAGAGGCGTAATGATTGCACCTTATGCCGCGTCCTTTCTTTTCAAACATCTAGAATTTCAAGATGATTTGCCAAAAGAATTAGCGATTAGTCGGTTTTGATTTTTCAAAATCTACAAACATATTGATGTATATCAATCGTGATAAACGCAAACTTAACGGACTTAATACCGCTAAGGCTATCGACATAAAAATCAAATTTTCAACAAAAGTTAAACCAATTAAGTAGCCAATTAAAAATAAAATAACCGCTGCAATAACTGTTAATCCATAGGTTACATACATTGCTCCATAAAAAAAAGAAGGCTCAATCATAAATTTAAAATGACAACTCGGGCAGTGATCGTGAATTTTCAAAACATTTTTAAAATTAAAGGCACTGTGGTTGATAAAAAAATCACCATTTTGACATTTTGGACACTTATTGTGGAAAATACTATATACTTTTGTCCCCTTTTGTAACATTTTATAAATCATCCTTTATAATTAACTTTGCAAATATAATTTTAATAAAAATTAATCATTAAGATAACATGCTAAATGTTTATAATTTATGCGTTTCATTTTCGGGAGAAGAACTCTTTTCTAACATCTCTTTTAGATTAAACTCGGGAGACCGCGTAGGGCTTATCGGAAAAAATGGCGCTGGAAAATCAACACTTCTTAAAATAATTTCAAAACAAATACCCTTTGAAAGTGGTTCAATGGCTTTTGATAAAACCATTTCTATAGGCTATCTTAAACAAGATTTAGATTTTGAACTTGGCAAAACGGTTATTGAAGAAGCTTATACCGCTTTTACCGAAATAAAAAAATTAGAAAAAAAATTAGATGAAATTAATGCTGAATTATTAGCACGAACCGATTATGAAAGTGACTATTACCACCAATTGATTCACGATTTAACCGAAAATCAACACCAATATGAAATGGTTGGCGGTTATAATTATCAAGGTGAAGCCGAAAAAATATTGATTGGTTTAGGTTTTAAACCGGTTGATTTTAATAAAACTACCGATACCCTTTCAGGAGGATGGCGCATGCGTATTGAATTGGCTAAACTTTTGATGCAAAAACATGACGTCCTTTTATTAGATGAGCCTACAAACCATTTAGATATCGAATCAATTATTTGGCTGGAACAATTTTTAAAGAATTTTGCAGGTGCTATCATGATTGTTTCGCACGATAGAATGTTTTTAGATAATGTTACCAATAGAACCATTGAAATTTCATTAGGAAAAATCTACGATTACAAAAAAAACTATTCCGAGTTTTTAATTCTTCGTGCCGATTTAATAAACCACCAATTATTAGCTCAAAAAAATCAGGCAAAATCAATTGAGCAAACCGAAAAACTTATCAATAAATTTAGAGCTAAGGCTAGTAAAGCTTCAATGGCGCAATCTTTAATCAAAAAGTTAGACAAAATTGAGCGTATTGAAGTTGATGTTGTTGATAAATCGGTGATGAAAGTTAAATTTCAAATTTCTAAACAACCCGGCAAAATAATATTTGAAGCCGAAAACCTATCAAAAAATTATGATGATAAAAAAGTGCTTTCGGGCATAGATTTATTAATAGAACGCAGTAGTAAAATAGCATTTGTTGGTCAAAACGGACAAGGAAAATCAACCTTAGCAAAAATTTTAGTTGAAGAAATTGATTTTAAAGGTCATTTAAAATTAGGTCACAATGTTGAAATTGGCTATTTTGCTCAAAACCAATCGGAGTATTTAGACCCAGAAAGAACAGTGCTGCAAATTGCTGAAGATGCCGCGAATGATACAAACCGTGCTAATGTTAGAGATTTACTAGGTGCTTTTTTGTTTGGACAAGAAGCCATTGATAAAAAAGCGAAAGTTTTATCGGGTGGTGAACGTAACCGTTTGGCATTATGTAAGTTAATGTTAACTCCTTTTAATGTTTTGGTAATGGATGAACCTACAAATCATCTTGATATGGCTTCTAAAAGCGTGTTAAAACAAGCGTTAAAGAATTTTGAAGGCACCTTAATAATCGTTTCACACGATAGAGACTTTTTACAGGGTCTTACCGATAAAGTCTATGAATTTAAGGATGAAAAAATTAAAGAATACCTCGGCGATATTGATTATTTTTTAGAATCTCGAAATGTTGAAAACCTTCGAGAGGTAGAAAAACGAACTAAATTAACAAGTTTTAATAAAAAAGAAAAAAACAATAACAGCCAAAATATTTTTAATCCCGAATTAAAACAGCTTCAAAATAAATTAAAAAACTCAGAAAATGACATTGCAAAATTAGAAAAGGAAATCGCTAATTTAGATTTGCAATTAGCTGATTTTAACAAAGCTAAAAATTTGAATTCAAATCCCGATTTTTTTAAAAAATATCAAAAAAGCAAAGACCAACTTGAACAATTGATGGCAAAATGGGAATCTATACAGGAACAAATTGACACTTTTTAAGAGCGTTTTTAGAACAAATGGTTTATTAGAACTGCGATATTAACACCCGAATTACTTTTGTTATTAAATAATTTTTTTCATTTTCATATTTATTAACTAATTGTTTATATTTACATCGTTGTATCTTAATGCCAAAGGGGGGATTATCTGCAGTAAATAAATTCTGTAAAAATGAAACAAAACTACTTTCTATTGATAGTTGTATTGGTTTTGGTGTCATGTAGCGACATTAAAACCAATAAAACACTCAATGAATTAACTGCAAAAACCGAAGCCTACAATTCATTTAAACACACCATTTTTAAAAATGAATTATTGACGCTAGCTAATACAGCTAAGCTCGATGATACTTTTAAAGGGAAATATGAAATTGTTGTAAAATTTGACAGTTTAACTGCGGAATACTTAAACTATTTAGATTCTTTGAAAAACCAAACTATTAATGCTGCTTTTCTTGATGAAAAAGAAAAACACCCTTATTATATTCAAAATAAATTTTTTAAAGAAAAGCTTGTTACAGTTAAAGGTCAACAATTTATAGATACCATTAACTTGTTCAATAAAAATTTAGGGCTTTTATTAGAGACCGATTTCCCAGATACTAAAAAACTAATAGATTCTTTATTAAGTACAAAATCTATTAAAATTTCGGCAACTCAAGAGGAAGATTGGTTATCTTATCAATTTAAAGGTGTTGACAATCAAGCTGCTATTTCAAATATCACTTTGATGCAATCGGCTATTGAAAGTGTTAAATCACAGCTCATGAAAAACATTATGGGTGATGAGCAATTTAGCGCTAGCGCTTATAAAGTAGATGTAGTTTTAGAAAAAACGAATTATTATGCTGGCGATAAAATAAGAGGCAAACTCTTTATCAACAAATCGGTAGAGAATTTAAAACCTAAGGAAGTCGTTTTAAATGGCGTAAAACTTGATCAAAAGTATTTTAAAAATGGGGAAGTTGAAATTGCCATTGATGCACCAGCAGCTGCCGGAGACTATCCTATTGAAGGTCAATTGACAATTTCACAAGGCAACTTAGAGATGACCCTATATTATAATAAATCATATTCAGTGATTGCTAAGTCTAAAGGAACTTCGGATGAAATAAATGCCAATACGGCTATTAAAACTAAAAAGGGAGTTGGCAACGCAAAAATTGTTACACAACCAAAAAACAACAGCCTTACTAATTTAGAAAAACCAGTTATCGAAATAAGGGGTAATGTTGCCGATAATAATGGCATCATTAAGTTAACAAGAAGCAATTTTATTACAAGTTCAATTGATGTGTTGATTCCAAATTCTGATTTAGTAGTTGTGGTTTCAGAATTTAGTTTTAAACCTCAAGACCAGCCAACACAAAAAATATATGGAAACCTATTGAACAGCAATTCTATATCTATCATAAATAAATCAAAACGCGGAAGGCAATTTAAAATTTTTAATTTAAAAATTAGTTTGAAATCAAACCCAAGTTTTAGATTAAAAGTGCCCGATGCCGTAACAGTAGAATTAATAGATTAAACTTAACTAACTCAACTCAGCAATACCCACCGTGATTTAGTTCACAGGTGGGTATTTTTTCATGATTTCGGTTACAAATTCTTTAATGCGTTCTTCTTTTTTAACTTTATCATCTGAAAAATTAAGCAATCCAACACCCACGCCTTGCCAAGCCAATTCCTTTGTAGTTGTGTCTATAATATCAATAAAAAGAGTTCCTTCGGTCGATTTTATAACTTGGTCATACATGCCACGGCCGTAAAAACCAGAACCGTAATACCAAGGATACCAGCCGTAATAATTATTGTCGTAAACGTCAATATTTTCCTTTGATTTTGTAAAAATGCTCACCAAAACATCGGGATTTTCTGATTTGGTCATCCCCTTTGCGAGCAATTGATCTTCAATGGCATGTAAAATGCGTCGCTTGTCTAGATCGGATAATTCTACATTGTCAATTCCCTTTTTATAAAAGGCAAAAGATTTAAATTTAGAAAAATCAGTTTTGTTGTCGTAATCGGAGGTTACCTTTACAGATACACATGAAACGGCACCAAAAAGTAACAGAATCAAGAAGGATTTTAATAGTTTCATATAATAGGATTTTAAAGTTTCTTAGTCTGAAAAATTATTAATTTTTTACAATCCAGTTTTAAATAGTTTATTTAAAACCACGTCGGCCACTAAATTTGGTAGCGTTATTTTTAAGTTTTTATTAGATTCCATCGCACGTTTGGCACTAAAAATAGCCCCTTCATTTCTAGCCCAACTGCGTCTTGAAATTCCATTAGTTACATCCCAAAATAACATTGATTTTAGATTGTTTGTCATTGTTAATGAACCATCAAGAACCATACCGAATCCGCCATTAATAACCTCTCCCCATCCAACGCCGCCACCATTGTGAATAGACACCCAAGTAGCACCTCTAAAACTATCGCCAATAACATTTTGAATAGCCATATCAGCCGTAAAACTAGAGCCGTCATAAATATTTGAAGTTTCCCTAAACGGGGAATCTGTTCCCGACACATCGTGATGATCTCTGCCTAAAACGATAGGGGCTGAAATTTCACCATTTAAAATAGCTTCATTAAAAGCTTCAGCAATTTTAATACGTCCAATGGCATCGGCATATAAAATCCGCGCTTGTGAACCCACCACCAAATTGTTTTTGTGAGCACCTTTTATCCAATGTATATTGTCTTGCATTTGTTGCTGTATTTCGGCAGGCGATTCTAATTTTAATACCTCCAATACCTTTATTGCTATGGCATCAGTCTTTGCTAAATCTTCGGCAGTTCCACTGGTGCACACCCATCTAAAAGGTCCAAATCCGTAATCAAAACACATGGGTCCCATTATGTCTTCAACATACGAATGGTATCTAAAATGTTTGCCAGAATTATCCATAACGGCCGCGCCAGCCCGCGACGCTTCTAATAAAAAGGCATTGCCATAATCAAAAAAATAGGTGCCTTTTGCAGTGTGTTTATTGATGGCAGCCACGTGTCGTCTTAAAGTTGCCTGAACGTGTTCTTTAAATTCCTTAGGATTGCTAGACATGAGCTTATTGGCGTCTTCAAAACTCAAATCACAAGGATAATAGCCACCTGCAAAAGGATTGTGTAAGGAGGTTTGGTCACTTCCTAAATCGACATAAACAGCTTCGGCATCAAATTTTTCCCAAACTTCTACAATATTTCCCAAATAAGCGAGCGAAACAATTTCTTTATTTTTTTTAGCAGTTTTAACACGATTAACCAATACATCTAAATCATCAAATACTTCGTCAACCCAAGCCTGTGAAAGGCGTGTATTTACGGCTTTTGGGTTAATTTCGGCAACAACCGTTACACATCCGGCAATAGTTCCTGCTTTTGGTTGTGCGCCACTCATACCACCTAAACCCGAAGTTACAAATAACTTGCCCGATAAATCTTCGCCGTGTTTTGCTATTTTTCTACCGGCGTTTAGCACCGTAATGGTAGTGCCGTGAACAATGCCTTGTGGTCCGATATACATATAACTTCCCGCCGTCATTTGTCCGTATTGAGTAACACCCATAGCGTTGAATTTTTCCCAATCATCTTGTTTTGAATAATTTGGAATCATCATTCCGTTAGTTACCACCACTCTTGGTGCATTTTTAGAGGAAGGAAATAATCCCATCGGATGACCGGAATACATCACTAAAGTTTGTTCATCAGTCATTTGGGACAAATATTTCATCGTCAATAAATATTGCGCCCAATTTTGAAAAACTGCACCATTGCCTCCATAAGTAATCAACTCATGGGGATGCTGTGCAACTAAAGGATTCAAATTGTTTTGAATCATCAACATCAAGGCTTTTGCTGCGGTGCAATTTCCAGGATAATCGGAAATTGGTCGCGCATAAATAGCGTAATCGGGTCTAAACCGATACATATAAATTCGGCCGTAATCATTGAGTTCTTCTAAAAATTCGCTACCTAAAATTTCGTGATATTTTGTATCAAAATAACGCAAAGCATTTTGCAAGGCTAATTTTTTTTCAGCATCTGATAGGCAGTCTTTTCGTTTTGGGGCGTGATTTATTTTAATATCATAAGCCTTTGGTTTTGGCAACTCATCCTGAATCCCTTGTTTTATAGCGCGTTGAAATGAATTCATAATTTGTTCTTTTTTGAAGTTAGGGAATTTGTTTTAACCTCATAACCATAAGGACAATGTCTGCAAGCACTTTTGCAACAATAGCCTCTTTGCAAATGGTATTTTTCGGTAAAAACCCGATAGCCTTCTTTTGTAACATAATAAAGGTCAGAAGTGGTTTCATTTGAATCTTTCATCTGGCAAAAATACGTTTTGGTTTACTTTTTTACGACTATTTTTCCATTTTTAATAACGCGTTCTATTTGGCGTAGGTCGCTTATATTTTTTGTAGGATTGCCTTTTACAATTAGTAAATCGGCATAGTTGCCAACCTTGAGTTCGCCCACTTTTGGTAGCTCTAAAACGGTTGCGCTTATTGAGGTTGCCGATTCTAAAACGGCCATTGTACTCATGCCATATTCAACCATCAGTTCAAATTCTTTGACATTATTACCGTGTTCAAAAACCCCAACATCACCACCGGCAACTATGGTAACACCAGCCTGTAAAGCCTGTTTAAAACTGATAACTTTTTGTGTGATTCGCGCCGGAGTTTTTGTTTTATTAGGAATCCAACCATTGTATTGCGAGATAGCATAACCAGCAAAAAGTGTTGGGCAAAGGGCTACATGATGTTCTTTCATCAATTCAAAAATTTCGGGAGTTCCATCATCGCCATGCTCTATAATTTTAACACCTGCTAAAATAGCGCGACGCATTCCCTCTTCTGTACTGGCGTGTGCAGCAACATAGCGGCCACTACTAGCGGCGGTTTCAACAATTAATTTGAGTTCTGAAAGGCTAAATGTAGGCATAGAGGTCTTATTTTTTCCCCAGCGATAATCGGCATAAACCTTGATAAAATCGGCTCCGGCACTTATTTGTGAACGCACGGCTTTGATTAGATTTTCGCCATCAGCTTCCTGCGCGCCAAGCGGAATAATAATTTCGGGGGCAAATCCTTTTGGGCCATAACTTCCAGTGGCTACGAGGGCTTTGCTACAAATTTGTAAACGAGGGCCTTCAATAACACCATCGTCAATTGCTTTTTTTAAACCAAAATCGGCGTAACCTGCCCCTTCAGTTCCTAAATCGCGTGCAGAAGTAAAACCCGCCTCCAAGGTTTTTTTTGCATTGATGGTGGCTTTTGCAACACGATAGGATTGCGATTCGGTTAAAACCTGATCATTCCACGATTTTTGATTGTAAGGATATAAAAACATGTGGGTATGTCCTTCAATTAAGCCGGGTAAAAGTGTCGTTCCTTTTAGATTGACCAACGTTTTTTTGTCGAAATTTTTGAGTTGTTGCAAAGGACCGACAAAAGAAATTGTGTCTTGGCTTACCTGAACCACCCAATTTGAATTTATTTGATGACCGTCAAAAACGTAATCGGGTTGTAAAATATAAGTTGTTAATTGCTGTGATTGTGATGAAAAGCTGATTAAAGATAAGAAAAGAAAAAAACGAAAGACTTTCATAGTACAAGAAAATAAAATTATTTTTACCAAAATTACTTAAATGCATCAATTTGCAAGACTTTTTTAACAACAAATCTATCTTTAACGAAGCCTTAAAATGGGCTGTTGCCGAAGAAAATTCGGTTGAAGTAGTTATAAAACGTGAAGATTTGTTGCATCACGAAGTTTCGGGCAACAAATTCAGAAAATTAAAATACAATTTGCTAAAGGCTAAAGCCGATGGTTATAACACGTTACTCACTTTTGGTGGCGCTTTTTCAAATCACCTAGCGGCAACGGCAGCCGCTGGTTTTTTATTTGGATTTAAAACCATTGGTGTGATTCGGGGTGATGAATTGGCCTTTGATTTTGCCCAAACTTTGGGGCAAAATCCGACTTTAAGATTGGCACATCATTATGGCATGCAGTTCAAATTTGTGAGTAGAACACTTTATAGGCTTAAAAATAGTGCAAATTTTAGCGCAAATTTACATACTGAATTTGGTACTTTTTATGAACTTCCCGAAGGCGGAACCAATGATTTAGCCATAAAAGGATGCGAAGAGATACTAAAACCGCAAGATGATGCGTTTGATTATATTTGTTTGGCTGTGGGAACAGGTGGCACTATTTCGGGAATTATAAATGCCTCACAAAAACATCAAAAAGTATTAGGATTTCCAGCTTTAAAAGGTAATTTTTTGACAAGTGAAATCAAAAATATGATAAAGCCAAAAGTAAATTGGCAACTCATAAACGATTACAATTTTGGTGGCTATGCTAAAGTTTCAAAAGAATTAATTACTTTTATCAACGAATTTAAAACAGAAACAAACATTCCACTCGATGCGGTTTATACCGGTAAAATGATGTTTGGCTTGGCAGATTTAATCCGAAAAGGGTCTTTTAAAAAAGGGAGCAAAATTCTGGTAATTCACACAGGTGGGTTACAAGGAAATAACGGGATGAATGTTTTTTTGAAAAAAAAGTATAATATAGAAATTAGGTAAAAAATGAATTTTAAAAATGCCCTTATTGGAATACTCATCAGCCTTTTTTTGGCTAGCTGTGGTTCGCATAAAAACACAACCGTTTACAAAAAATACGTTCCTAAAAAGCGTCCAAAATTGGTAGTTGTCATTCCGAAAAAGGATATTGAAGAAGCTGATCAGGTTTTTGAAAAAGTAAAAATTGAAGTAGTAAATCCAAAACAGGCAACCCTAGATTATATCAATGCCTTCGCACCATTGGCAATTATTGAAATGAAAAAATACAACATTCCGGCAAGTATAACTTTAGCACAAGGCGTTTTAGAATCGCGCAGTGGGCGAAGTGAATTGTCTTTAGAATCTAACAATCATTTTGGTGTTAAATGTCACGAAAATTGGAAAGGTGATTATGTTATTCACGACGATGAAGAAAAAGGGGAATGTTTTAGAAAATACGAGCATCCATTGGGCTCTTATCAAGATCATTCCCTATTTTTAACCTCAAGACCGCGCTATTCTTTTTTATTCAAACTTAAACAAGATGACTATAAGGCTTGGGCAAATGGACTCAAAAAAGCCGGTTATGCGACCGATACTAGTTATCCAAGCAAATTGATTAAAATTATTGAAGATTATCAACTGTTTCTTTATGATGAAGAGGTTTTGGGTTTAAATAAAAAGCATAAAAATAACTTAGACGAGCTTGACAATATAGACAAGAATGTAAGTGATAGCATTATAAAAACAACGGTGGCTTTTAATAATGACAAATCATTAAATAACCAAATGCACACGGTTTTAAAAGGGGAAACTTTATATGCGCTTTCAAAAAAATATCAAGTTAATATTGACGATTTAAAACGGTGGAATAAGCTTGGTTCTAACGCTATTTCAGTTGGTCAAATTTTAATTGTTAAAAAAGACAATGCCCAGTAAAACTGAGCATTGTCTAACAAAATATTCAAACTAAATCAACTATTTAAATGTTCCTCTTTGATGGTTCTTTTTTGATTTATTAAAATGGGATTTTACCGTGGTTTCATTATTTTTTTTCCAGTTTTCAAATTGAGTAGGGGTTAAAATGCTTTTTAATTCGTTTTGAAAAACAAGTTTTGCATCTAAACCTTTAGTCATTAAACTAAAATGTTCGTCGGAGGTGGGTTGTTTGCCAGCTAAACGGTCTTTAAGCATTTGGGTTTTTAGTGGTGCCAAATCTTGCGCTTGTTTTAAAACAAGCTTATAGACCTTTTTTTGTTGGTCTGAGTTCAAATCTAAATGCAGGGCCATTCTTTTAGATCTTAAATCTGCATTCTGTTCTACGGTAAACTGGTTTTTGATTCCTCTGTCATTGCATAGGGATTGGTTTTGCGAATAAGCGCCAAATCCTAACAATACAACTAATACGATTGCTAATTTTTTCATCTTGTTTATTATTAAATGATTTTTAATTAAATTACACTACTTTGACCTAGCTATTTATAAAAGGTTTATTTTTGAAGCATAATTTAACACCCGATTAACATTTTAGCATTTTATGAAAAAGATTTTCATTATTTTACTGTTGGTTTTTTCGTCCGGGTTTGCCCAAACTACCGAAGTTGTTGTCGATTTAAGCTCACCTTATGCAACCATAAAAACACATTTATATTTTTTACAACCCAATTCTTACCACCCTGATAAAGCGGCAAAAACCATTTAT
>PFPU01000195.1 GCA_002793215.1 Flavobacteriales bacterium CG_4_10_14_0_2_um_filter_35_18 | reverse complement strand
TGGGGGCGTTATTGGCTTAGAACTCGGACAAGTTTATTTGCGTTTAGGCGCACAAGTGTCGGTTATAGAATTTATGCCGAGCATCATCCCTAATATGGATGGTATGCTGGCAAAGGAATTGCAAAGGTCGCTTAAAAAGCAGGGAATGAATTTTTTTACGGGACACAAGGTAACTTCCGTCAAGGCTACTGCAAAAGAAACCATTGTTATTGCCGATGATAAAAAAGGTGTGCCCATTGAATTTAAAGGAGATTATGTTTTGGTGGCCGTTGGACGACGCCCTTTTACCGATAACTTAGCACTAGAAAACGCGGGCGTAAAACGCACCGAACGCGGGCAAATTGAAACCAATGACCATTTACAAACCAACATTCCAAATATTTATGCCATTGGCGATGTGGTTAAAGGCGCTATGCTTGCTCATAAAGCCGAAGAAGAGGGTGTTTTAGTAGCCGAAATTATTGCAGGACAAAAACCCCATATCAATTACAATTTAATTCCTGGTGTGGTTTACACCTGGCCCGAAGTAGCGTCGGTGGGGCAAACTGAAGAACAATTAATAGCTTCGGGTATTGCTTATAAATCGGGAAGTTTTCCGATGCGTGCCCTAGGACGTGCACGCGCCAGTATGGATATTGACGGACAAGTAAAAATTCTTGCCGATGCGAAAACCGACGAAATTTTAGGTGTTCACATGATAGGTGCACGTGCTGCCGATATGATTGCCGAAGCTGTAACCGCTATGGAATTTAGAGCTAGCGCCGAAGATGTGGCACGAATGAGTCACGCACATCCAACTTATACCGAAGCTATAAAAGAAGCCGCTTTGGCAGCAACCGAAAATAGAGCCCTACATATTTAAAAGATGTAACGTTTTTTATTGGCTTTGAGAAAAGGTTTAAAAAATAAATAGGCTAAATAGCTTGTTAAGAGCAATAAGCCAAAATTAATTTTGTAACTTTTTGAGATAATTTTAAGGGTGTTTAACAATGAAAAAGGCTAGCAAAAAAATCTAATTAAACGTTAAACGTTGGTTAAATAACCAATTAAAAACCAAGAAAGCGTAGCGTTTAATTAGTTATTTGTATCTTTGCCGACTAAAACTTTCGCTAATCAGCGTATGAAAAGGAAACTTTTTTTCATCTTAATAGCAATACATACCTTGACTTTTAGTCAAGTTAAGAACCAAAAAATTGCCATAAAAGAGGCTTCATTTACAACACAGTTAAAATCGAGACTTGAAATTTTAAATCAAAATACACCTTTTTATATAACCTATAATCCAGTTTTGGAACAGCTTATTAAAACCTATTTAGGAGGTAGGCAAAAAACAATTACAGAATTGATGACCAAAGCAGATTATTATTTTCCATTAATTGAAAATCAATTACTTAAATACAATATTCCGCCACAGATGAAATATTTGGCCGTTATTGAATCGGCATTGCAACCATTGGCTAAATCGAAAGTGGGCGCAACCGGACTTTGGCAATTTACCAGTAGCACGGGTAAAATTTTTGATTTAAAGATGAATTCTTATATTGATGAACGCTCTGACCCGTTAAAATCAACTGAAGCGGCTTGTTTATATTTATTAAAACTCTACAATATTTTTAATGACTGGGATTTGGTTTTAGCCGCCTATAATTTTGGTCCGGGCAATTTAACTAAAGCTATTAAACGTTCAGGGGGGGTTAATAGTTATAAAAAAGTAAAACCTTATTTGCCTCTTGAAACCCGAAGTACGATTACGACTTTTTATGCGATGATGTATTTATTTGAATATTCAAAAGAGCATGAAATTTACCCAAATGTTACGACTTCTAACTTTTATGGATCAGACACGATAAACGTTAAAAATGAACTAAATTTAAAACAAATCAGCGCAGTTTTAAATACCGATATCACCACGTTAAAACAACTTAATCCACAATACCGATTGGGAATTATCCCTTTTGTTGAGGGCGCTAATTATACCTTGCGATTGCCAAGCAATTTAAAAAGCGATTTTATTGCAAATGCCGATTCCATTTATAGTTTTGCTAAACGCGATAATGATTCGAGAAAGACGTTATTGCCTAAATATTTTGAAAGCGAGAATCTTATTAAATATACCGTTAAAAAAGGTGATAATCTAGGCAGTATCGCCAAAAAGTTTGGTGTGAATATTACAAACATCAAACATTTTAATCATTTAAAAGATTCAAAATTGAGTATTGGGCAACATTTAAATATTGCACCAAAAAACTTCGAAACCACTTCAAAAACAGAATTCGCCACAAAGGGTGAAAACAACATTTATAAAGTCAAAAATGGTGATACACTTTGGGGTATCGCAAAAAAGTATCCTAATATTAGTTTGAAACAATTAAAAGAATGGAATCATATTACAGACGGTAAACAACTAAAACCAGGAACTAAATTAAAACTCTATAAAAGTTAAGTTTTTATGAAAAAAGTACTCCCTGTTTTATGTTTGCTACTTCTATTAATTTCATGCAATTCTAATAAAAATAAACTCATATTAAAATCATCTACCGGCCGAATTAATGCGGCTTTGGTGGTTATTGACAATAAGGAATGGCACAATGTTGTCGGTGAAACCTTAAAAACCATTTTCACCAATCCAATTGAAGGATTGCCTCAACCCGAGTCGCAGTTGTCAATCACCCAAATTAGCCCGAGTAAATTTAACAGCCTTTTCGAAAATAACCGAAATATATTAGTAGTGGGCATTCAATCGCAATCGCAATTTAAAATGGTGAGAGATCAATACGCCTCCCCTCAAATTATTATTAGCGTTATAGGTACAAATCAAGCCGATTTAATCAATCAAATAAAAACCCATCAGCAAGCTATTATTGAGGCTTTTAAAAAAGGCGATTTGGCTTTATATCAAAAAAAATTAGCCACTAAAACTTGGGAATCAAACCGATTTGCAGTTTTAAAAAATACCGAAATGGTTCTTCCAAAAGAGTATTTAAAAGTAAAAGATACCACCAATTTTTTATGGCTAAGAAAATACCTTAAACAAGATGGTACGCTTAACATTTTAGCCTATAAAATACCGATCGTTTCAAAAGATTCGGTCAGCTTATCCTATTTAATTAATGAACGAAATAAGATTGGAATAAAACACATTCCTGGGCAGTTTATAAATACCTATATGCAAACCGCTGCCGAGATGCAACCTAGCTTTAAAGCTTTAAATGTTAATGGCTTAAATGCATTTGAATTGAGAGGGCTTTGGGAAGTTCAAAACGATTTCATGGGAGGGCCTTTTATTAATTATACTTTTGTTGATACAGCTCATAATCAATTGATTTGCCTTGACGGATTTGTTTATGCACCCAATCAAGATAAACGCGACTACATTTTTGAATTAGAAGCCATATTTAAGACCTTTAAACTAAAATAGTTTACAAATTATCCTTAATTTTGCCGCTCTTAATCGGTTCCTAGCTCAGTTGGTAGAGCATCTGACTCTTAATCAGAGGGTCGTGGGTTCGAAACCCACGGGACCGACAAAAAAAACACAAAGCGTTACAAATTTGTAACGCTTTTTTTGTGCGAAGCGTTATCACCAATCTTTTTTTCTTTGTTTTTAAGATGAAAAAACAGCATCAATAATAATAAAGTCCCAGCGCAAGTAATACCTCGAATGGCATAAATGGAGGCTAAAATTCCGCTGCTAGCAAATAATGAAAAAATAGGCGCTAACAACGAAACCATCCAAACGGTAAAATCTTCAGTATTTTTTTGGTGCGTAATCATGCGTTTTACTACAGGAAAATAGGAAATTACCATGATTCCTTGAACGGCCAAGTTTGTAACGAGATGGTTATTAGAAACTAACCAAAAAAGGACAATTATAAATACGGCCGTTAAGCATCCCAAATCAAATTTATTAAATCGGCTCGTGTGATCACCCCAAATTACAATGGCAATTGATACGCCAACAACCAAAATTAAATCGGTAACATTTAATAGGTTATCGCTTAAACGATGCGTACCATACGAAAAATAAGTCAGGAGGCTAATGGCTATTGCCATCGAAAAAAAAGTCCACATTGCCAAAGACGGACTAATTTTTTTATGATAAAGCAAGTGAGTATAACGAATTAATATAAAAAGATTAATTCCTGATATCAAGAGGTTTAATAACAAATTTTGGTTCATGTTGCCCAAATCAATTTGGCTATAAATGTAGAATTATTTATGAATTTGCAAATTAATTTTTTAAAACAATTCTGCTTTAAGCGCAATTAATGGCTTCTAAATTCAAAGCCAAACTTGTGCCCTGATTAAATTATGTTTTATCTTTGATAATTATGAAAAAAGCGATTGTGTTATTTTGCCTGGTTATTGTTGTGACGTTTTTTTATAACGCGTGTTATTATAAACAAACAAAATTACCTAAAGAAGTTGTTAAAGACACAATTATCAGCACGCAAGACACGGCTAAAACTCTTTCGCCCAATCTATTTTTTAGCGATTATTTGCCAACTTCAACCTATAACGAAATTATAAAGCACCAATATTATACACTTTCTTACAGCGAAAAAGATGAGCAAGCCGAATGGGTAGCCTACAAATTGACACCTGAATTTTTAAAAAATATCAAACGCACTAATAATTTTAGAGCAGATAGTTCCGTATCAACAGGTTCGGCAACTTTAGCCGATTATCTAAAGTCGGGTTATGATAGAGGTCATTTAGCGCCTGCTGCGAGTATGTCTGTCAACAATATTTCGATGAGTGAGAGTTTTTTTATGAGCAATATGAGTCCGCAAAAGCCCAGTTTTAATAGGGGTATTTGGAAAATTTTAGAAACAAAAGTTCGCGATTGGGTAAAAACGAGTGACTCTTTATTTGTGGTTTCAGGACCTATTTTAAACCATCCAATCGACACCATTGGGATTAACAAAGTTACAGTGCCTCGGGCTTATTATAAAACGATTCTTAGGTTTAATAAGGGCACAATAACAGGTATTGCCTTTTTAATGCCTAATGCAAAATCTGTTGAGACCATTGATTTTTTTGTTGCGCGCATTGACAGTATTGAAATGCTTACCGGCATTGACTTTTACCGTAATTTGCCTTATGCCATTCAAACAAAAATTGAGGCAAACAAAGATTTAAAAAATGGATTTTAAGGAGGTAGGACCTAAAGAAAGGAACTATTTACCGATTAAATTTAGCTGCAGATGCCACAAATTAAAGCAGAAGCCAAGCCGCCTAAGGTAGAATCAATGACCCGCAAGGTATTTTTTGCCTTGCAGGTCTAGCAACTGAAGAATCTAACAAGGCTAATGTTAAAAGAATTAATATTATTGGTTTAAATCTAACCTTTAATAGGTCAAATAATTACAGATAAATGTTGCTTGATTATCCCGACCCCATTTGGGCTCGTGTCTTCTAAAACCAAATTGATTCTAATTGACCATTTAGTAAATTCAAAATCAAAAAAAAACAGCTTTTAAGCTGTTTTTTAGTTTTAAAAAATGGTTATTTTAATTTTTTCTTAATGGCGACTTCTTGATAAGCTTCTATGATATCATTAATCTCAATATCGTTAAAGTTTTTAATATTCAAACCACAGTCATATCCTTTTGTAACCTCTTTAGCATCATCTTTAAAGCGTTTTAATGAAGCCAATTCACCTGTAAAAACAACTACACCATCTCTAATTAAGCGAATATTCGAAGTTCTTAAAATTTTGCCGCTGGTAACCATACATCCGGCAATTGTGCCCACTTTAGAGACTTTAAAGAGTTCTCTAATTTCAACATTTCCAGTGATTTCTTCTTTCATTACTGGCGATAACATGCCTTCCATAGCATCTTTAATATCGTTAATAACATCATAGATAATTGAATAATTTCGAATATCAATTTCTTCTTTATCGGCTAACTGACGTGCTACAACCGATGGTCTTACATTAAATCCGATAATTATGGCATCGGAAGCTGATGCTAATAACACATCTGATTCCGTAATAGCGCCAACCCCTTTATGGATGATGTTAATTTGAATTTCGGGTGTTGTTAATTTTTGTAACGAGTCGGTTAGGGCTTCAACAGAGCCATCTACGTCGCCTTTTAAGATGATGTTTAATTCCTTAAATCCACCTAGGGCAATACGTCTTCCAATTTCATCGAGAGTAATGTGGCGTTGGGTTCTAATAGATTGTTCTCTTAGAAGTTGACCCCGTTTTGCGGCCATATTTTTAGCTTCACGTTCGTCGTTTAAAACATTAAAGCGGTCTCCTGCTTGGGGCGCACCATCTAATCCTAAAACAGAAACGGGCATGGATGGACCGGCTTCAGTCATACGGTTTCCACGTTCGTCAAACATAGCTTTTATTTTACCACTATGTGTTCCGGCAAGCATATAATCGCCAATTTTTAGGGTTCCCGATTCTACTAAAACGGTAGAAACATAACCTTTTCCTTTATCGAGCAAGGCTTCAACAACGGTACCTATGGCATTTTTATTTGGATTGGCTTTTAGTTCAAGTAATTCGGCTTCGAGCAAAACTTTTTCAAGTAATTCAGGAACGCCAATACCAGTTTTAGCCGATAAATCTTGGGATTGGATTTTGCCACCCCAGTCTTCAACAAGTAAGTTCATTTGTGCCAAACCTTCTTTTACTTTTTCAGGATTTGCGCTTGGCTTATCAATTTTATTAATAGCAAATACAATGGGAACGCCGGCAGCTTGAGCATGGCTAATGGCTTCTTTGGTTTGAGGCATTATTGAATCATCGGCAGCGATAACAATTACGGCGATATCAGTTACTTGCGCACCTCTGGCGCGCATGGCGGTAAAGGCTTCGTGGCCTGGTGTATCTAAAAAGGTAATTTTTTGTCCATCATTTAGCGCCACTGAATAAGCGCCGATATGTTGCGTAATTCCACCGGATTCACCAGCAATTACATTGGTTTGTCTAATATAATCGAGCAATAATGTTTTACCGTGATCTACGTGTCCCATAACGGTAACAATAGGGGCTCTTGGCAATAAATCTTCTGGTTTATCAGCTTCAGCTTGAATGGTTTCATCAACTTCGGCAGTAACAAAATTAACCTCAAATCCAAATTCATCAGCAACAATGCTAATGGTTTCGGCATCGAGTCTTTGATTCATGGTTACCATTAATCCCAACGACATACAGGCAGCGATAACTTTTGTAACAGGCACATCCATTAAGGTAGCAACCTCACTGGCGGTAATAAATTCAGTTAATTTTAAGATTTTGCTTTCGGCTTCTTGTTGTTCAGTATCTTGTTCCGATTGGTGGCGATGTAAATCGCGTTTATCGCGACGGTGTTTTGAGCCTCTTGATTTAGATTTGCCTTGCAGTTTTTCTAAAGTTTCGCGTATTTGTTTTGAAACTTCAGCTTCGGTAGGCTCTTCTTTTATAAATGGTGAGTGGGTTGCACCGCTTCCGGTTCTTCCCGGAGCTGTTTTTGCGCGTTGGGTTACAACGCGTTTAGTATCAGTTGGTTTTTTTGCTTCATCGGCAAGCGGTTTGTGAATTCTTTTTCGCTTTTTGCGTTTACTTTCGATGCTTGCTTTACTTTCGCTCGCTTTTTCTATTGGCTCTACTTTTTTCTTAGGTTTTTCAAATTGTTTTAAGTCAATGGTTTGACCTGTAAGTCGTGGGCCACCTAATTTTTTATATTTTGTAATGATAACATCGCTTGGCAATTCAGGTTCTGGAATGGCTTCGATAATTTTAATTTTTTTAGGAGGATGTGTTGTTGTAGAATGTTTGTCTATGGTTTTTTTATGTTCTGCGTCAGTTTCTGTGTCGCTTTTTACTTCACTAATAAGCGGTTTGGTTACATGAGCTTCAAGAATTTCAGTATCTTTTTTAGTTTCAAGTGATTTTTCGATGACCACTTCGGGCATTTTTTCTATAATTTCCGCCACTTTTTCTTTGACAGGAATTTCTAGCGGTTTTTCAATTTCAGCTTTAGAACTTTTATTATGAGCAGTTTTGTCAACTTTGGGCGATTCGGGTTTAGCAACAGGTTCTGGTTTTGGGTCTAAATCAATTTTGCCAACGGTTTTAATGCCGTGGCTTTTTTCTGATTCGGTTTTAAAGATTGTCGTTCTGGCTTTTTCTTCGGCTAAATGTTTCTTTTCTTGTTCTTTTTCTAAAACAAGTCGGATGGCTTCTTTTTCTTTGCGCTTTTCTTCACTAACTTCATGTGAGGCTGCTTTTTTACTTCTATCGGTTTGAAAACCGTCTAAAAGAATTTCATAAACTTCATTTGAAATTTTTGAAGTAGGTCTTGCCTCAATATTAATGCCATTCTTTGAAAGGTGCTCAACGGCACGCTCTAAAGAAATGTTTAATTCAATTAATACTTTGTTTAACCTAAGGGTATTATTTTCAGCCATAAAATAGTTATTAAGCTTTTAAAATGTTAGAATTTATTTTAGCTATCAAATTCTTCTCTCAAAATTCTTTGAACCTCTATAATTGTTTCTTCTTCAAGGTCTGTTCTTTTAACCAAATCGGCTACATCAAGATCTAAAACGCTTTTAGCGGTATCTAAACCAACGTTTTTAAATTCTTGAAGAATCCAAGCGTCAATTTCATCAGAAAACTCGGTCAATTCAACGTCTTCATCGCCGTAACCTTCTCGTTGAACATCTAATTCATAACCAGTTAACTGACTTGCCAATCGAATATTAACACCGTTTTTGCCAATGGCTTTTGAAACTTCCTCTGGTTTAAGAAAAACATCCACTCTCGGTTTTTTTCCTGAACCCGCTTCGGCTTCGTGAATAACCATTGAAACCACTTTAGCTGGGCTTAATGCTCGGGTGATAAATAGTTGTGTGTTATTTGTAAAGTTGATTACATCAATATTTTCGTTGCCTAATTCTCTAACAATACCGTGAATTCTTGAGCCTTTCATCCCAACACAAGCGCCAACGGGATCAATTCTATCATCATAAGAATCTACGGCTACTTTGGCTTTTTCGCCTGGAATTCTGGCAACGCGTTTTATGGTAATTAAGCCATCAAAGACTTCGGGAATTTCTTGTTCAAACAGTTTTTCTAAAAATTCTGGAGCGGTTCTCGACATAATAATTACGGGTTTGTTACCGCGTAATTCAACACTTTTAATGATGCCTTTAACCGATTCGCCTTTTCTAAAGTAATCTGATTTGATTTGTTCACTTTTTGGGAGCACAATTTCATTGCCATCATCATCTAATAAAATTACGGCATTGTGTTTAATATGATGCACTTCGGCAGTATAAATTTCGCCTTCAAGATCTTTAAATTGTTTAAAAATATTGGTATTATCGTGTTCTTGAATTTTAGCAATTAAGTTTTGGCGCAAAGCTAAAATGGCCCTTCGGCCTAAGTCGATAATTTTCACTTCTTCTGATACGTCTTCGCCAACTTCAAAATCGGGTTCAATTTTGCGCGCAGCCTTTAATTCTATTTCCGAATTTGGGTCAACCACTTCACCGTTGGCCACAACAACCCTATTTCTCCAAATTTCTAAATCGCCTTTATCAGGATTTATGATGATGTCAAAATTATCATCCGATCCAAACTTGCGTTTTAGAGTCGCTCTAAACACCTCTTCTAAAATTGACATTAAGGTTACCCTATCAATACTCTTATCGTCTTTGAATTCTGAAAAAGATTCAATTAATGCGATATTTTCCATGATTTATTTTAATTAAATATTATTTTAACTTTTGCTTCTTTTAGTTCTTCAAATGCAAATTTAGCATTTTTAGTTACGGTAATTTTGCCTTTTCCTAGAGGCTTGGTTTCTCGTGCTTCCCAACTCAAATTTAAACCATCTTCATCAATTGAATCTAAAATACCTTCAACTAAGGTGCCCTCTTTTAACTTTAAAGTCAAGGTTTTTCCTATATTTTTTTGATACTGACGTCTAACTTTTAAAGGCTCTGATAAACCCGCAGACATCACCTCAAGCGCATAATCTTCAACTTCTCTATCAAGGTTGTTTTCTATATACCTACTTATTCTAATACATTCTTTTAAAGTAACGCCTTGATCGCCATCAACAACAACAAAAATTTTAGCATCTGCCGTTACTTTAACTTCAATTAAAAACAATGAATCGTTAGTTTGTAAGGCTTCGTTAACCAGTTCTATTACTTTAGTATGCTCCATTTTGTCATGTAAAAAAAGGGCATTTAAACGCCCTTTCAATTGTCTTCTTCGTAAAATTCGGTGCAAATATAGTACATATTAAATTTATATACAAAAATCAGTAATTTAAAGACCAGTTTTCACTATCTTTAAGGTGTTAAACCTAAAATATTTTATCATGAAACGTATCTTAGTACCAGTTGACTTTTCTAAAGAGGCCGAAAATGCTGCTCAAGTTGCGGTAAGCATTGCAAAAAAATGTAATGGAACAGTGTACTTTTTACACATGTTAGAATTGCCTGAAACCACCGAGTTTATGATTTCAAATCAAATTGAGCCTACTTTTTTTATGGATATGGCTAAAAGAAGATTTGAGACCTTTTTAAAACTTCCCTTTTTGAAATCGGTTAAGGTTCAAACAAACATCTTATTTTATAAGGCTTTTAACGGCATTCAAGATGAGGCTAAAGCATTAAACATCGATTTAATAGTCATGGGTTCTAAAGGCGCATCCGGTTTGGCCGAAGTAATTATAGGTTCTAACACCGAAAAAGTGGTTAGAAACGCTGATGTGCCGGTGCTTGTTATAAAAGAAACCCCTAAAAACTTTGAAATAAAACACTTAGTTTTTGCTTCAGATTTTTCGCTAACGGGCAGAAAATCTTTTCAAAAAGTGATAGACTTTGCCAACTTTTTTGAAGCGAGAATTCATCTGCTTTATGTAAATACCATTCATAATTTTGAAACTACCGAAGAAAGCAGTCAACATATTCATGATTTTATCAAGGGATTTATCTTTTATAATTACCTCATCACCATTTACAATGCCAATTCGGTTGAGAAAGGTATTTTAGATTTTTCTAAATCTATAAAAGCTGATGCCATTGCTTTGAACACCAGTGGTCGAGGTGGTTTATCAAAATTGTTTAATGGCAGTATAGCAGCCGAAATTGCCAATCATGCCATACTGCCCGTGGTAACTTTTAAACTTTAAATCACTTAGTATAAACCCTATTTTCTTGCTCGGCAACTCTAATAAAAGTAGTGCGTTTGGTAAGTTCTTTTAATCTTGAGGCACCTACATAAGTGCAAGCACTTCGCAAACCGCCTAAAATATCTTGAAGGGTGTTGTTAACCGCGCCGCGATAAGGCACTTCAACGGTTTTGCCTTCGCTGGCTCTATATTCGGCTACACCACCAGCATATTTATCCATAGCGGTAACGGAACTCATTCCGTAAAATTTTCGATAGGGCACTCCGTTGTGCTCAATAGATTCACCGCCACTTTCGTCATGACCTGCAAGCATGCCGCCGAGCATCACAAAATCAGCGCCGGCTCCAAAAGCCTTGGCAACATCACCCGGCACAGCGCATCCGCCATCGCTAATGATTTGACCGCCCAATCCGTGAGCGGCATCGGCACATTCTATAATTGCCGATAATTGTGGGTAACCCACACCCGTTTTTACGCGCGTGGTGCAAACAGAACCGGGTCCAATGCCGACTTTAATAATATCGGCTCCAGCCAATAAAAGCTCTTCAACCATTTCTCCGGTAACCACATTGCCCGCTATAATCACCTTATCGGGATAGCGTTGGCGCGTTCGTTTTACAAAATTTACAAAATGCTCAGAGTATCCGTTGGCCACATCGATGCAAATAAATTTTAAATAGGCATGTTGCTCAAAAATAGCAGCCAGTTTTTTTGAATCATCGGCGCTGGTACCGGTGCTAATAGCGCAATAATTTTCGATTCCTTTTGGAGCTGAAGCCAAAAAAAGATTCCAATCTGTAGCTTTGTAGTGTTTGTGAATGGCCGTAAATAATTGCTTTTGCGATAAAACACGCGCCATTTCAAAAGTGCCAACTGTATCCATATTTGCTGCGATAATTGGTATGCCTGACCACTCGAGCCTGCTGTTTAAAAAGGTGAAGTCGCGCACCAAATTTACCTGCGCACGACTTTTTAAGGTTGACCGCTTTGGCCTAATCATCACATCTTGAAACCCTAACTTAATATCAGATTCTATTCTCATCTTGCCTTTTTATTATTACTTTCAAAAGTAAGGCTAAATTTTAAAGGACTTTATAAAGGTTTGTTATTTTTTATCAACAAACCTAAACGACGCGGTTAATTA
>PFPU01000179.1 GCA_002793215.1 Flavobacteriales bacterium CG_4_10_14_0_2_um_filter_35_18 | reverse complement strand
GCTTGAAGGGTTTTATAAAAATAACATATCATGAAAAAGCAAAACGTAAATTCAACCACAGCTGCAATCCTTCGCCAAAAGGCAGAAGAATTATTTTACCCGAAAGATTCCTTTGTGACGTATAAAATATTTCAACTTCATAAATGGCTAAAAACAAAATATATGTTATAAATTTAGACAGATTTAATTCTTCCTATAAATGATAAAAGACACTTTTCAAATTATCCGTGATTTTTTAGAATTTGAGTTGTTCAGCTTGGGCGAATATACGTTGAGGGCTTATACGATTGTGGCCATCTTCATTGTTTTTCTGATTACCAAAGTGATCTTATGGCTCATTAAAACAACGATGTTTCGCAAACAAAAGCAAAAAAGTCTGGATCTGGGAAATACTTACGCGCTTTTTCAAATTATTAAATATGTAATTTGGGTGATAGCTTTTGCGTTTCTGCTGGAAACTATCGGGGTAAAAATCACGGTATTGGTTGCAGGCTCTGCTGCTTTGTTGGTGGGAATTGGCTTGGGATTGCAGCAAACATTCAATGATATTGTTTCGGGTATTATCTTACTTTCAGAAAGATCCATAAAAGTGGGAGATGTATTGGAAATAGATGATGATATTGTGCGGATCCAGGAAATTGGTTTGCGAACTTCCACCGGGTCAAACCGTGATGAAATTACCATTATCATTCCAAATTCCTTAATTACCACCAATAAAGTGATCAACTGGAGCCATCAATCCAAAAAAACGCGTTTCAAAATTAATGTAGGCGTAGCTTATGGCAGCGATGTTGATTTGGTGAGTAAAATACTTAAAGAAAGTACTTTAGAGCATCCCGATATATCGGATGAAAATTTGGTGGATATTCGGTTTTTAGATTTTGGAAACTCGTCTTTGGACTTTCAGATTTTGTTTTACAGTGAAAATATTTTCAGGATTGAAAAGGAAAAAAGCGACATCAGAAAAATAATTAACAGAAAATTTACTGAAAACAACATCAGCATCCCGTTTCCGCAAATGGATGTGCATTTTAAAAAATAATTGGGTTTGAAAATTTATTAAAAAGTTTTATTTCTTTATAAAACAAAAGGAAACCAAAAAAATTAAAGAATGAATAGTATCGCCTACCATCAAATATTTATGCTCCTTTTGCAAACCGTGATAGTTGCCGGTTTAATCTTAACACTTTTTAGGATCAGAACAATTTTTGGCTTGGGTCCATTATTTACAGCTTTAAGGGTTAAGAAGGGATAATGGCAACCGCTTCAAGGGTCTAGCGACCGCTTGAAGGGATAAGGACAACCGCTTCAAGGGTCTGTCGACCGCTTTAAGGGTTAACGAAAAACCCTCGAAGCGGTCGCAGACCCTTCGAGTGGTAAAAATTAAATAAAATTAACCGCTTTAAGGGTTAAGAAGGGATAAGGGCAACCGCTTCAAGGGTCTGCGACCGCTTGAAGGGTTTTATAAAAATAACATATCATGAAAAAGCAAAACGTAAATTCAACCACAGCTGCAATCCTTCGCCAAAAGGCAGAAGAATTATTGAAATTGCGTACAGACGCACAGCCGTGCGTCTCAACCAATGAAAACGATGTGCGGAAGCTACTTCACGAATTGCAAGTGCACCAGATAGAACTCGAAATGCAAAACGAAGAGCTTATAATAGCAAAGGAAAAGATAGAACAACTTGCAAAAGAAAAGTATAAGGAACTGTATGATTTTGCCCCTTCGGGTTATCTGTCGCTAACAAAAGATGGTGACATTATAGAACTTAATTTTGCTGCGGCTAAAATGCTGAGCAAAGCGCGTTCGCACTTAATAAAAAGTCGGTTTGCATTTTTTATTACAGAAGATACACGTTCTGTTTTTAACCGTTTTTTCGATGCGATTTTTACAAGCAAAATAAAACAAAGCTGCGAAGTAAGCATCGCCAATGAAGACAATTTACCGATTTGTGTAACTATTGAAGGTGTTATAAGCCAGAATGATAAATATTGTTTTTTAACCTTGATAGATATCACCGAACGAAAACAAGCCGAAATCGCCTTACAACATTTTAAACACATTGTTTCCAACACTACGGATATAATGGCTTTGATTGATAAAAATTACATTTATCTTGCCGTAAATAAGGAATATACAATAAATTTTAATAAAACCGAAGAAGCGTTTATTGGAGCTTCTGTTGAAGCTATTTTTGGAAAAAGTTTTTTTGAAAAAGTTATAAAACCGAATGGCGACCGTTGTTTAAAAGGCGAAATTACCAATTATCAAAATTGGTTTGATTTTCCGAATAAAGAAAGCGTTTATATGGATGTTTTTTACCACCCCTATTACAATGAAGCCAATGAAATTATAGGTTTTTCGGTAAATGCCAGAAATATTACCAAACAATATTTTGCCGAAGAAGCGCTTAAAAAAAGTGAAGAAAATTTACGTTTGTCAACTGAATTGGCAAATGTTGCCGTTTGGGAATATAATTTTAATACCGATTCTATGTCCCGTTCTAATAATCACGACCAATTGTATGGACTGCCACCACAGGAAAGATGGAAAATGGACACTTTTTTAGACGCAACACATCCTTTAGATCGTGAAATATCATCGGGTTTTATACAAAAATCCGTAGCTTCTGGCGGACCAGACAACTATTCTTTCGATTTTAGGGTAGTTTATCCAAATAAAACAATCCATTGGCTTAACGTGATTGGTCAAGTTATGGTCCGAAATTCCAAAGGTGAAGGTGTTATTGTAAGGGGAACTTTGATGGATATTACCGAACGAAAAAATCTGACGGAAGCCATTAAACGCAATGAAAGAGTACTTCAACTTTTTGTAAAACATAGTCCTGCAGCCATTGCTATGTTTGACAAAGAAATGAACTATATTGTTGCAAGCGACCGATTTAAATTGGATTACAGGTTGGGAGAAAAAGTATTGACAGGACGGTCACATTATGAAATTTTTC
>PFPU01000109.1 GCA_002793215.1 Flavobacteriales bacterium CG_4_10_14_0_2_um_filter_35_18 | reverse complement strand
ATCAGTTTTGCAACCAATAACTAGGCTTACTATAAAAATTAAAAAAATTTGAGACAATTTCATCGTCAGTAAATTAAAGGTTTATAAAATTGATTGGTAGTTTCATCTTTATTGACAAATGTATTAAAATTCCCTTTTTAAAAAGAAGCTTACTTCTAATTACTTTTAGAGCATTTTGCATATAGACACGTGATTAATTACTCAATCATCAAAAATTAATAAAAAATTAATGAGAGGTTAATAAAAAGTCAATGTTGCTAAAAAATGGAACAAGGCTCATTTCATTTGATATATTTGAAAAGATTTTTAAACAGCAGTTATCAAATGACACCAATTTTTAAAGGCAAAACCAATTTTAAATTGTCATTCTAAAAGCACATTTCAAACAATGATTAAACAAAAGAAATACCGCTTCAACCCAAGCAAATATAAACACGTTTTTTTTCTTTTTGGCTTTTCGCTATTTCTTATCGGATGCCAATCAAACAGCAAGTCCCCTTCAAAAACGGTCTATAAATCACCCCTTGCCAACAATGATTTTTTTCAGGAAATTGGACAAGAAATTGGATTGGATTTTGTCCATTCCATCGGCGCTAAAGAGATGACAAACATTGTAGAATCGGTTGGTGGTGGCGCTGCCTTTCTAGATTACGACCAAGATGGTTTTATAGATATTTACACCTGCAGTGGCACTTGGCTCAAGGGTTTTAGCAAAAGCGAAAAACCATCAAACGCATCAACAAACCACCTTTACCACAACCTAAAAGATGGCACTTTTGAAGAGGTTACCGAAAAAGCCGGTGTGGGTGGCCCTTGGTATAGTATGGGCGTTACCGTGGGCGATTTTAACAATGACGGCTTTCCCGATATCTATGTGAGCAATTACGGACCAAACACCCTCTATAAAAATAATGGCGACGGCACTTTTGCCGATATTACCAAAAGCGCCAAAGTCGGTGGCGGAAAAGAATGCAGCGTAGGCGTGGTTTGGCTCGATTTTGACAACGACGGTTTACTCGATTTATATGTGGGCAATTACCTCAATTTTGACCCTGATTATAAATATTTTTATGCCCCCGACGGCTTTCCCGGACCTTTGGCCTACGACAGCCAGCCGGATGTTTTATACCACAACTTAGGCCATGACACCTTTGAAGATGTTACCGCAAAAATGGGAATCGCTGACCTTGACGGAAGAGCCATGGGCGTTGCGGCAGCCGATATAGATGATGATGGATTCGTAGATATTTATGTCGCCAATGACCATACGGCAAATTACCTTTGGCATAACAATGCGGGCAAAAGTTTTACCGATAATGGCACAATGTCGGGTACCGGATTTAGCCAAGCAGGTGAAGCTACTGTTAGTATGTCGGTAGATTTTGCCGATTTTAATGGTGATGAACTGCTCGATATGTTTGTTTCGGATGACAATTATTGCTCCCTTTATCAAAATTTGGGAAACGGACTTTTTAACGATAATTCGTATGCTTCTGGAATTGCAACAGCATCCGGACAATTTGTGGGGTGGTCGTCTTCTTTTTTAGATTATGACAACGATGGCGATGCCGATATTTTTAAAACCAATGGCGAATTAAAACATTTATACGGCCAAGAAGATCAATTGTTTGAAAATGTTGAAAACGGAACCTTTAAAGATGTTTCCGTTGAACGCGGTGACTATTTTAAAAAAGAATCTATTGGTCGCGGTGCGTGCACTGGTGATTTCGATAATGACGGCGACTTAGATATCTATATTGTGAATTTAGATAGCCAAAGCAGGTTTTTAAGAAACAATAAGGGAAACCAAAATAATTGGCTCATCCTAAATTTAATAGGTCAATCGAGCAATAGAGATGGCATAGGCGCTAGAATTAAACTCATCGCCGGAGGCAAAACACAATCGGCCCAGAAAAAAAGCGCCTCTGGTTACTTGTCGCAAAACGATTCACGAATACATTTTGGACTCGATAAAAATACGGATATTGAAAAAATAGAAATCAAATGGCCGTCGGGTAAATTTCAGGTTTTAGAACACCTCAAAGCCAATCAAATCATAACCGCTAAAGAACCCCAATAAAAAGTTGATGCTTTTAACAAAATCAAATACCATTATAAAAAACTTCCTAATCGCTGCCTGTTTTGCAATGCTTTTCAACGCTTGCAAAGAGCAAGCAACGGATGGCATGATTGTGATGACGCAGGTCGCCACAAACCTCGTTAATAGCAATGACTCTTCTGTAAAAGACATTCTTTATCATTCCAAATCGCGTATTGTGGCATTAAACCCAAATAAATCGGGGGAATCATTAATGGTGCTTTCTAAAGATTTCTTTTCGGCTTGCGCTCCAAACATTTCTTACGATGGCAAACAGATGCTCTTTGCAGCTCAAAAAAACCAGAACGATCCTTGGCAGATATGGGAGCTAAACTTTGATAATTTAAAATATAAACAGGTAACTGACTCACCACAAAACGCTATTGACCCAACTTATTTGCCCGACGGAACCATCGCTTTTAGCAAAACCGTCTCATTTAATAAACTTAATACGAGCCTTGCACTTTTTACCTGCAACCTCGATGGCACAAATCTAAAACAAATTGGCTTTAATCCGAATGCCCACGTGGCTTCAAGCGTTTTAATGGATGGACGAATAGTCGCCATCAGCCAGCAAATGTTTCCTTACCAAAGTGATAAAAATTTTATGATTTTACGTCCAGACGGCACTAAAGAGGAATTGTTTTATCAGGGCTTAAAGGGAGGTAATTTACAAACCCGTGCTTGCGAAACAAGCGATGGCAAGCTTGTATTTATTGAATCCGACAATCGCAACCAAGTGGGCGGCAACGTCATTTCTATAAATTATAACCGCCCTTTGCACAGCAGACTGAATCTCACTTCAAATATTAATGGCGATTTTTACGCCGTTAGCGCACTAAACGCCAACAAGTTATTAGTTTCTTATCGCGCTTCAAAATCTGAACGCTTTGCCTTGTTCGAATTTAATATTGAAGATAAAACCTTAGAACAAGTCATTTATAAGGATAACGATTTTGATGTATTAGAAGTTGTTTACATCCAAAAACACGAAAGACCTAGAAAATTGCCGAGTGAAGTTAATTTAGATTCAAAAACTGGACTCTTGCTTTGCCAGGACATCAATTTTACCGCAGCTCAAACTACCACAGATAGCACTTCAACATTAAATGCAACCAAAATAGAGGTGTTGGGAATTGACAAGTCTCTGGGAATTGTTTCTGTTGAAAAAGACGGCTCTTTTTATTTAAAAATTATTGCCGATACGCCCTTTAGAATCCAGACTTTAGATCAAAACAACCGTGTTGTAAAAGGTCCGGGCAGCTGGCTTTATTTGCGACCAAGCGAGCGTCGCGGCTGTGTGGGCTGTCATGAAGATCCCGAACAGGTTCCTGAAAACAGGCAACCGCTTTCTGCCAATAATAACCCCGTTTTAATACCGGTACTTGCAGAAGTATTAAATAATAAGGTTTCATTAAAATAATATGAAAACATTTCAAAATTTATTAATGCTTCTTGCCCTAAGCCTTGTCTTGGGATTGATTGCTTATTTTCCCGGAAAAAAAATGGCGAGAATCCATGTTAATGATAAAACGGCTGTCGAAGACCATCCGCTTTCTTGTATTTCTTGCCATTATTATTCCCAAACCAGTGGTGTCATTTCTAAACTCATCAATGTCGATTATTTGTCGCCTTTTAATTTAGCGCTTTCTAACGATGGCAATCGGCTGTATGTCATTGCCCAAGATGCCAATGCGCTATTGGTAGTTGATACCAAAAGCAACAAAGTATTGAACAAAATCAGTGTTGGCATGCATCCGCATAGCGTAATTCTCAATGCAAAGGGAACTTTAGCTTATGTCAGTAACGAATGGTCTGATAAGGTATCGGTTATCGATTTGCAGGCATCAAAAGTTATTGACAGTTTAAACACCGGCAACGGACCGGCCGGACTTTCGCTGAGCGCGGATGGGCAATTTCTCTTTGTTGTCAATGCCTTTAGCTCAAATTTATCTATTATAAATCTCAATAGTAAAGAAGAATTAAAAAGATTAAATACCGGAAACAATCCCACCGGAACGGTTTTGTCTCCAAATGGAAAGTCTCTTTATGTTACCAGTCGGCGCGCCAATGCAGCGCCTTATGGCGAAACTTTGATTAGCGATTTAACCGTAATTGACACCAAAAGTCAGTCGGTTCAAAAAAGAATTGGCATGGAGTCGGCTTACATCATGGAAAATGTGGCGTTTACCCCTTCGGGCGATTTGGCAATAACCACTTTAATACGCCCTAAAAACAATATTCCTTCGGTTCAAGTTGAGCATGGTTGGATGATGAACCACGGCATCGGCCTAGTGGAGCAAAAGGAAAATGGCAGAGTCATACAGCTTTTACTCGATGAACCAAATACCTTTTACCCCGACCCATTTGATATTGTAATCACACCCGACGGAAAAAAAGCTTTTGTGTCGAGTTCGGGGGTTAATGTCATATCGGTTATTGCCATTGATTCCATTAGGAATTTGCTCGCAAATGCAAGCCCAAAAATGCTCAAAATGTATTCAAATAACTTGGGTATGAGCAGCCGATTTGTAATAAAGCGCTTAACAACAGGCGCAAATCCAAAGGGACTTGCCCTGTCGCCCGACGGCAAACGGCTATATGTTGCCGAACAACTTGAAGACAAAATTGCCGTTATCAATACCGAAACACTTGAAACGGTAAATTCCATAGACCTCGGCGGCCCCAAACGCATCACCGTTGCCCGTCAAGGTCGCCGCTTATTTAACAATGCCTCACACACTTTTCAAAATCAATATGCTTGTTATACCTGTCATCCCGATACCCACGAAGACGGACTTACCTATAATTTTGCTGCCGTTGGACGGAATTTGGCAAACGTTATTTCATTGCGTGAAATTGCCGGAACCGCACCCTTTAAATGGAACGGAACAAACCAATCTATTTACAAACAAGACGGGATGCGCTTTTCTAGATTTCTCACCCGAACCGAAACATTTAATTATGACGATTTAGATGCACTAGTTGCCTATGTAAAAACAGGCATAAAATATCCGCCAAATTTGATGTACCATCCCAATGCAGAATTGACAGCCTCTCAATTGCGAGGCAAAGAATTTTTTGAACGCAGCGTTGATAATGAAGGTAAACTAATTCCTAAAAATAATCGCTGCATCACCTGCCACTCAGGACCTCGTTATACCAATCTAAAAATGGCTGATGTCGGCACTTTAGCCTCAACGGATGACCCTACTTTATTTGACACGCCACACCTTAATGATATTTATTCGGCCGCTCCCTATTTGCACGATGGACGTGCCAAAACATTGGAAGAAATATGGACCGTTTACAGCACAAAAGACGAGCATGGGCGCGTAAATGATTTGTCTAAAATTCAGCTAAATGAATTAATAGACTATTTAAAGTCGCTTAGAGGTCCGAGATACAATAAAGCGGATTCAAACAGTTTATTTTTTAAATCTAAAAATGAAAAAGATTATGAAAACAGCATTAAGAAAACCTATTAAAAGCACCCTTTTAATAATTGCCGTTTTGGGACTTGGCTCTATGGGATTCATTTTAACAGATAAAAACCCAGCCCATCCCAACGCTCAATTAACGGCTAATGGTTCAGCAATGGATAAGTCAGTTTTAGTTTCAAAAAATGACTTTGATAATGCCAGCTCAAAAACAGAAACAAAAGCGATGCCTATATACGGCCATTGGCGCACCTTTACTGAAAAAGACGGATTGCCGGCCAACAAAGCATACAGTATACGCATTGACGGCAACCGCGTTTTGGTTGGTACGCACGAGGGTCTTGCCGTTTATGAGCAAGGTAAATGGCGCACCTACACCACAAAAGACGGATTGGCACACAATGGCATTTTATCTATTGATGTAAGTCAGCTAACGGGTGATGTTTGGCTCGGCACTATGGGAGGCTTAACACGCTGGTCTGCCGGCAAGTTTGAAAAATTTACCCAATTTAACAGCGGTTTACCAAATGACATTGTTTACGGCGTTTTGTGCGATGGCAAAGATGTGTGGGTAGCCACCGCAGGTGGTGCAGGCCATTTTGACACCTTTACGAAATCTTGGGAGATTTTTACCGAAAAAAATGCACCCATGCACGAACCCTGGACCTATGGCGTTTCTACGGGTGAGGGAAAGATTTTTATTGCGGCTTGGGGCGGTGGCGTGATTGAATACACAAAAAAAACGAAAAAATTTAGAGATTATACCGACCCCGATGGCAAAATGGAAATTGACCTGCTTCCCGATGATGGGGTGGTTCATAATGTAACCACAGGAACGTCGTGGGCTAATGGCTATTTATGGGTTTCTACCTACTTCGGTTTAAGCCGTTATGACGGCGTGCATTGGAAAGGCTATTTTGACCACGACAGCGGGCTAACCAGTAATTTTATCAACTTTATTAGAGCGGTGGGTCCCATTGCTTATGTTTGCACCGATAAGGGATTAAGCACTACCGACGGACAAAACTGGGTTACCTACGCCAAAAACGAAAACGATTATAATGGCAAAGTTACCATCACCAAAGGAAATAAAAAAACAAGCACAGCATCAACGCCTTCAATTTCAAATAATTTTGTTTTAAGTGTTGACGTAAAAGATGGCATTATTTGGATTGCCACTTCCAAAGGGATTAGCCGAGGTGAATTACTTAAATAATAAGATAAAAATAATAATAAAAAATATAAAGAATTATGAGTTGTATAGCTGACAAATTAGATAGCAAAAAATTGTTGATAGACCTGTCAAAACTGACTGAGGGCGAACAAATTGAAATGAAAAAATTGGGAATTTTATCCGATAACAATAAAATTATAGAGTCCGTTTATCCCGCCTTGCACACCCAACGCCCTCCCATAGAAAAACATGCGGTTTCAGCACCACACATTATAAATGAAGCTTTTAACTATCAAAAGCCATCTTCCTTTTCTAGAGCCTTGCGCCTCGACCTTGGTGGCTATAAAATCTTATTAATTTCAGGTACTGCCAGTGTAAACGAAGAAGGTAAAGCCGAACATATCGGCGATTTTAAAGCCCAACTTTGGCGAACCTACCGCAACATTACCAACCTTTTAGCCGCCGAAGGAATGACCTGGCATGATGTGGTAAGAACCACAAATTACCTCAGAGATATTGAGCGTGATTATGCCGAATTTAACAAAATTCGCACAACGTTTTTCCAATGGCTAAACCTAGACCCTTTGCCTGCCGCCACCGGAATTCAGGTGAGACTTTGTTGGGAAACACTTTTAGTTGAAATTGAAGTTTATGCAATATGCAAATCAAGCTAAATAGATAGAAGATGAAAAAAATTAATTGGTTATTAACAGCGCTTGTCCTTATTATTTCATGTGTCCCTTCTCAAATAAAAGGCCAAGAAAAAAAGCGGATGTATGGCAATACACCCATTGAAATTTTTCCCTATAACAATTATCAAAAAGCGTATAAATACTTTTTCGTTGAGCCAAAACAATTTTATGGACCGGGTCGCGAAAAGCTTGCGCCAAAAGATCTTAAAGAAGTGCGCATTGGCTTGTTGGGCCCTTTAGAGGGGTCTAACCTGATGCCGCTCGGCAAACAAATGCTGCAAGGGGCAAAATTGGCAATGGAAGAAGCCAATGCCAAAGGCGGTTACCGAGGCTTGCCTTTTAAATTGATGATACACAACGATGTCGGACTTTGGGGTGCTGCCGCCAATGAAGTGGTGAAAATGGATGAAGAAGGCGTTTGGGCTTGGATTGGTTCCATTGATGGTAATGTTTCGCACGTATCTTTACGGATGGATTTAAAATTGGAGATTCCAATTGTAAATACCGGTGATTCAGATCCAACTTATACCGAATGTGGCATTCCGTGGTTAATACGCGTCATCAGTGATGACCGACAAAGTAACTATGCCTTAATCAATCAAATTTATAATAAAGATAAACATTCCCGGGTTGCGGTATTGAGAACTAGCAACCGCTACGGCAGGGTGGGCATTGCCAACTTTACGGATGCTGCCGTTCGCATTGGACATCCAATTGTGATTGAAGAGCGATTTGATGATGGAGATACCGATTTTAAACAACAATTAGAACGGGTAAAAAAATTAAATGTTGACGCCATTCTTATCTGGGGAAATGCCAAAGAATCGGCATTTATTTTGCGTCAAATTAAAACAATGGGGATGAAACAAGCTATTTATGGTTCTGACCGAATGGTTTCAACCGAATTTTTGAAAATCGCAGGCAAAGATGCTGAGGGAATTATTACCACTAGTCCCTATAACCCCGATGCCAACAGCTTGCCTTTAGCAGCTTTTCAAAGCAATTATGCTAAGCGATTTGGGTCGGAGCCCGATGTGTTCGCGGCGCATGCTTATGATGGCATGAATCTTATTATTAAAGCCATTCAAAAAGTGGGACTTAACCGCGCACTAATTCGCGATGTGCTTACCGATTTAAAAACTTTTCAGGGATATCAAGGGGTTACTGGCAAAATTATTTTGGATGAGAGCTGGAATGACATTGGCGATATTTATATGGCAGCAGTGCAAAATGGCCAATTTAAATTTTCTGTGAGTCCGCCTATTGTATTAAAAAAACACTAATTAAAAAATAAAATTGAAACCGTTTAACTTTAAATATAAAATAATCATAACGCTTGCGCTGATGGCGATAATCGGACAGCAAGCACGTGCATTTCAAAACCAAAAACCCTCCGATAAGTTGATTAAAATCGGACTTTTAGTTGCCGATGATAAAGCCGTTGATGCTAAATTTGGAGCCGAAATGGCGATTGCCAAAGCAAACGAAAAAGGAGGCGTCAATGGTCAAAAAATACAACTAGTAACACGCTCTATGGCGGGCGTTTGGGGCACAGGCTCTAACCAAGCCGTCGAGTTGATATTTAACGACAATGTTTGGGCTATTTTGGGTTCTCACGATGGGCGAAATGCGCATTTGGTTGAACAAGCCACCACTAAAACACGTGTCGTTTTTTTGTCGGCTTGGGCAAGTGACCCAACACTGTCACAGGCTTTTGTGCCTTGGTTTTTTAACCTTGTGCCAAACGACAACCAGCAAGCATCGGCCTTGGTTGACGAAATATACAAAAAACGTAAAATAGATAAATTAGCGGTCATTTTAGAGGATAATTACGATGCTGATAAGGCGCTTAAAAGTTTTGTAGAAACTTTAAAAATTACTGGTAAAGCCACGCCCTTGCAGCTGGTTTATAAAACTTCCGACAAGGATTTTAGCAAAAAATTAAGTCAGCTGGCTAATTCTAAAATTGAAGGAATCGTGCTGTTTGTTCAAACAAAAAATGCTACAAAAATAATTCAACAAATCCGTCAAATAGACAAGACTATTCCTGTTTTTGGCACCATAGCCCTTTTGGGAGAAACGGTATCATCAACAGTTGATTTTGCCAATTATGAAAGTTTGATTCTTGTAAATTCAGGTAATTGGCTAAGTCTAAAAGCAGCCAATTTTAAAAATGAATTTCAAAAAAAATATAAAAAATTACCTAGCGCAATGGCCACTTATGCTTTTGATGGCATGTCAATGCTAATTGAAGCGATTAAAAAATCGGAACGCCATCGCGAAAAGCTTCAAAATGCCTTAGCTTTAATTCATTATGAAGGCGTTACGGGATTAGTTCAATTTGATGCCAACGGTAACCGTATGGGTAAAGTGGGTTTAATGCAAATTAAAAAGGGAATTCCGGTTGCCATTGATCAATAAGAAATCTTAAATCTTAAATTTAATATTGCTAATTTTGGAAAGATGAAAAGAGCATAACAAATTTTGATACGCAATAGAATGATTATTAGCGAACAGCAGCTGTTGCCGCTGAAAAATAAAATTTAAACAGATGAAAAACAAGCATATCCTATTTTTAACGGTACTTATCGCGTTCAGTTTTTTTAGCTGTAAGGAGTCTGAAAAAGAGCGCTCCCAAAAAGCGATTGACTTAGTAACCACGCAAACACTGGGTTTAGCTTATTTGGAAGAATTTAAGTTACCCGAAGCCGAAAAGGAATTTTTAAAACTGATTGACTTAGCGCCTAATGAAAAGATGGGCTACGCCAATTTGGGACTGACTTATTTGAGGATGGGCAAATATGTCGATGCCGAAACCCAACTTTTTAAAGCCCTAAAAATTGATTCTAAAGATGCCGATATCAAATTGTTATTGGCAACCGTTTATCTTATGGACGATGAACGTGAAAAGGCACTAACCGAATTGACAACGGCGCTCGCCTTTGCGCCCAACCACATTAAAATACTTTATGCGCTTTCTGAATTTTATACAACCCAATTAGAGGAAGCCTCCCAAAATAAACGTGAAAAATACCTCCTTCAATTGGTTGAAAAAGCACCCGGAAATTTAGTTCCCCGTCTTAATTTAACCGAAATATACATCCGCAAAGGAGCCACCGATAATGCCTTAGAACAATTAGAACGCATTCATAAACAATTTCCGGAGTTTCCAAATGAAGCCATCGAACACTTTGATAACACAACGGTTTTATTAAAAAAAACGGAATCTGAAAAAGCGCTAATCCCCTTTACCATTTTTAACAATTACCTTAAAGTTACCGCACCTTATCAGGAGGGCATGATGGATTTAAAAGGTCCTGGAGGCTCGCTAATTGGCTTTCCCATTATCACTTATAACACGCAAACCTCTTCGCGAATCAGCGATAATAAGTCACTTTTAGAAGTCATTAAATTCACTGATATCACCGCTTCAGCAGGTTTAGATCTTGTTCCAAACTTCGCAGCGGATAAAAATCCTGGGCCTAAAAATTTCACGCATCTAGCTGTCGCCGATTATGATGGTAACGGAACAACCGACCTTTATGTAGGCAATTTTGACCCAAAATCGAATGCTTATAAGCACTACCTTTTTAACAATGATATGGTTAAATTTAAGGAGGTTTCAAATGAAGCGGGCATTGAGCATGCCGGAGCTGAAACCTCCGCCACTTTTGCCGATTATGACAATGACGGATTTTTAGATTTGTATGTTGTAAAAGAAACGGGCGCTATTTTATACAGAAATTCCGGAAAAGGGCGCTTTGAAGCGGTAACAACTTCCGCTAAAATTACGGCTAACAATAACGTAAACAAGGCTTTGTTTGTAGATTTAGACCACGATGGCGACCTTGACTTATTCGAAACAACCGCTGCTTCAAATTTGGTGTTTCGCAATAATGGAGACGGTTCTTTTCAAGAACAGGCAGCCAAAATGGGTCTCTCGGGAACCAGTGCAAATGCGCACAATGCCGCTTTTGGCGATTTTGATGATGATGGCGACATTGACCTTTTTGTGGCAAATGAAAATGCGGGCAACCATTTATATTCCAATCAACGCCAAGGAATATTTAAAGACCGTTCCCAAGCGAGCGGACTTACAAGTAAAACCGGTTCAAGTACCGTAAGCGTTGGCGATTTTAACAACGACGGATTTTCAGACTTATTTTTGACTTCCCTTGACGGAGCTAAAACCGAATTATACCGCAACACGGGAAATGGCAGTTTTGAATGGGTAAAAAACGCCAAAAAAATGTTTGAGGGGCTTCAACAGATTAAAATTTATGACACCCAATTTTTCGACTTTGACAATGATGGATTTCTCGACATCCTTATCGCCGGAGAACCTGTTAATAAAGGAGGTCGCGGACTTTTTCTTTACCATAACAACCAGAAAGGTACTTTTGTTGATGTTTCTAAATTGTTGCCCAATGCACCTAAATCGGGCAGGCAAATTGCCTTATTTGATTATAATGATGATGGCGATCTCGACTTGATTATTGCCGGCTTAAATGGGGGCGTTAGTTTATTGCGTAATGACGGCGGTAGCTTGAATCATTATGTAAATATGAAATTGGTGGGTTTAAGAGCCGGAAGCGCCAAGAATAATTATTTTGGAATTGGGGCAAAAGTTGAAATGCGGGCGGGCGACCTTTACCAATCGATGGTGGTAACCAATCCAAATGTGCATTTTGGCCTGGGCAACCGTGCAAAAGCAGATGTTATTAGAATTACTTGGACCAATGGCGTTCCTCAAAATATTTTTCTCCCAGAAGCCGACCAGGCACTTATTGAAGCACAAACCCTAAAAGGTTCTTGTCCGTTTTTATATACTTGGAATGGCGAAAAATATGTGTTTGCAAAAGACATTATTTGGCGCAGCGCCCTAGGAATGCCCCTGGGCATTATGGGTGGCAAAGCCATGCACGCCTTTCCAGATGCGTCAGACGATTACATCAAAATATCAGGCGAACAGTTAAAGCCTAAAAACGGCACTTATAACATTCAGGTAACTTCCGAACTTTGGGAAACCATTTACATCGATAAATTGCAATTGGTGGCTATTGACCATCCCGATTCGGTGGCTGTTTTTGTGCCCGAACAGTTTTCACCACCGCCTTTTCCCGGACTAGAAATTTATCAGGTTACCAATAAAATCACACCAATTTCGGCAACAGATGCTAACGGAACAGATGTGCTTCCTTTTATCGCCAAAAAAGACGACAAGTATTTATCTGATTTTAAACCCGGAAAATATCAAGGAATCACCGAAACACACGATTTAATTTTAGATGTAGGCAATGCGGGCAATGCCAAAAAGCTACTCATTTTTCTTAACGGATGGATATTTCCAACCGATGCTAGCATCAATGTAGCCCTTTCACAATCGGAAAGCTTTAAAATGATACGACCTTCTGTTCAAGTGATTGATAAAAAAGGCAATTGGAAAACCGTTATTGAAAACCTGGGCTTTCCTATGGGAAAAGACAAAACGGTGATTGCCGACCTTTCAGGGAAATTCCTTTCAAGCGACCACCGAATCAGGATTCAAACCAATATGGAGATTTATTGGGATTACATCTTTTTTTCAGTGGATAATTCAATAGCACCAATAATTTCAACGGTTTTAAATCCATCTGCTGCCGAAATTCACTACCGAGGTTTTTCAAACACTTATAAAAAAGGTGGACGTTACGGCCCACATTGGTTTGACTATTACGCGGTTGACAAAAACAAAAAATGGCGCGATTTAACGGGCAATTATACCCGTTATGGCGAAGTATTGCCGTTGCTTATGGCATCAGATAACCAATACATCATTTCAAATGCCGGCGACGAAACCTCCATTAAATTTGAGGCTAAAACGCTGCCAAAATTAAAGAAGGGTTGGAAGCGCGACTTTTTGATTCACAGTGTGGGCTGGGTTAAAGACGGCGACATCAACACCGCACTTGGCAGCACAGTATCGCCACTTCCTTTTCACGGTATGATGAGCTATCCACCCTCTAAAAAAGATTTTTATCCCAAAGCGTCGCTTCAAAAATACAATCAACAATACAATACCAGAACGGTAAGCCCAGATGATTACCGCCATGCAATTAAAAGTAAAAATTAATGAAGCAGATAAATTTTATAAGTGTTTTGAGCTTTCTGTTTTTAACGGGTATGCCGATTTTGATGCCTGCTCAAAATAAAAGCATCGTATTTACCGATATCACCGCTAAAGCCGGCATTGATTTCAAGTACACCATAGGTGATTTTTCGTATAAAAATATACTCGAGAGCAGTGGTTCTGGCGTTACGGTATTCGATTACAACAACGACGGCTTTATGGATATTTATCTGATGAATGGAAAATACCTAGAAGGCATTTCCGATTCCGAAGGAATTGTGTTTAAAAATGCCCATAATGAACTTTATGAAAATAACGGAAATGGCACTTTTACTAAGACCACTAAAAAAGTGGGAATCGCCGGAACACATTGGGCTATGGCTGCCAGCGCTATTGATTTAGACAATGACGGCTATCAGGATTTGTACGTTTTAAATTACGGTCCCAATGTTTTTTATCACAACAATGGCAATGGCACGTTTAGCGACCGAACAGCAGCGCTGGGTTTAAGCGGTCCCGTTAAATTAAATGGATTTACCAAATGGAGCATCGGGGCTTCTTTTTGGGATTATAATAACGATGGAAAACTAGATGTGATGGTTGGCAATTTTATGGCGTTTGACCCCGCTTATTTTTCGCCGGCAACGCCAAATTTAATGCCAAGTCCGGCCGAATATAACGGACAGCCCTCAATGCTCTATGAGCAAAAATCGGACGGGAAATTTATGGATGTTACCAAAAATAACAAGTTATACTTTCCCGATTTTAGAGGTATGGGTATAACGGTATTCGATGCGGATGATGATGGCGATTTGGATATTTTTCAGGCAAATGACCATCAATTAAACTTTTTGTTTAGAAATGACAAAGGCATTTATAAAGAAGTGGCTGTGGCAAGTGGTCTTGCGGCAAACAGCCAAGGTAAAGGTACAGGCTCTATGCACGCAAGCATTGGCGATATTGACGGCGACGGATTGATTGACATCTTGGTTTCTGACCTTGATTACGGGGCGCTTTATCACAATATTGGCGACGGACTTTTTGTGGACATTACGGCCGAAAGCGGTTTGATGGCAGCTATGGCAGGCAAAGGTGGTTGGGGCACGGCATTATTTGATTATGACAACGACGGTGACCTTGATATGGTGGCCGCAAATGGTACCGCAGAGGAACTTATTTTGCAATATCCTTTATTGATGGAGAATGATGGGAATGGACATTTTAAAAATGTGGGAAAAAACAGTGGCAACTATTTTTCAACCAAACGCTCTGGACGCGGTTTGGCAGTTGGCGATTTTAATAATGATGGTTTTTTAGATGTAATTATTTCGCATGTTGACAAAATTGCAAGTCCTGCGCTTCTCGAAAATGGGGGTGGAAATGGCAACCATTGGCTCGGTTTAACCTTGAAAGGGAAAAGTGGTTCGTCTGCCGCCATAGGCGCTAAAGTAACAGTAAGCACTGGCGTAAAAAAACAGGTTTTTATCAATCAATGGGCAACAAGTTATCTTTCTAATAACGACCAACGGCTCCATATTGGGCTGGGAAAACAAAAACAAATTGACCAACTTGAAATCAATTGGTCTGACGGAACAAAAGAAATTTTTAAGAATTTGGCATCTAATCGGTACTTGACTATTTTGCAAGGCACAGGCATTATAAAAAAATAAATATTCAATCAATAAAAAAATATAAGACCATGAACAGTATGTATGTAAGCAAGGTTATAGATCTTACAAATCCCAAAAAAAATTCCATTTATAATAGAACCCATGAAGAAGCTGTTAACATTGTGAAGTCGGGCGATGTTGAAGCGGTACGTAAAATCGACGGACAGTTTGCGCTGGTTTCTGTTGAAGGAAAAACCATCAGGATGGCGCGGTCTATCGGTCGTCCATTGCGTTATTTTATAGCCAAAAGAGCGGCCGGGCCACAGCTGGTCATTGCCGAGCGCATTGATGTAATATACAATTACCTTAAAAAGGAAGGGATGGATGATCAATTTCACCCCTCTTATACGCGGATGGTTCCGGCGCATTATATCACTAAAATTGAGCTGTTGGGTTGCCCCGATCCAAACCCAATTTACACGCGATTTTTTACACCCCAACGCAATAAATTTTCACCCAATCACCCGGAGCAAATAGGAAAAGATTATATCGGCGTGGTTTATCAAGAAATAAAAAAATGGCTGCAATTTCGCGCTAAAACAGGACCTATTGGCATTACCTTTTCTGCCGGAATTGACAGTGGCTCGATTTTTTTGCTCACCTATCATGCATTGAAAGAATTGGGCGAAAGTCCGTCGCGATTAAAAGCCTTTACCCTTTCTATTGACGGCGATGGAGCCGATTTAATGCAAGCGCGAAAATTTTTAAAAGCCTTAAACCTCGAACTATTTTTAGAACCCATAGAATTAGATTATGCTGCCTTAAATTGGCATGAAGCCATTGATGTGGTTGAAGACTATAAACCGCTAGATATTCAATCGGCTACGATGAATTTAGCACTCCTTCACGGAATTAGGTCGCGTTATCCCGAATGGAAATACCTTATTGATGGCGATGGTGGTGATGAAAATTTGAAAGACTATCCCATTGAAGCAAATCCCGAATTAACCATTCGCAGCGTTCTCAACAATCTGATGTTATACCATGAAGGCTGGGGTGTTGAGTCCATTAAACATTCCTTGACTTATTCCGGCGGATTGAGCCGTGGTTATATGCGCACCTTTTCGCCTGCCGATTTGCTAAACTTTGAGGGATTTAGCCCTTATACCCTGCCAAATGCCATCGAAATTTCTGAGGGAATTCCCTATATCGAAATGACCGATTGGGACCATCAAAAACTTTATAAACTAAAAGGACAAATTGTGGCAGCTGGCGTTAAAGCAATAACAGGGATGGAAATGCCGGTTTTTGAAAAAAGACGTTTTCAACACGGCGCAGCTTCATCTGCCGATTTTAACAAGCATTTTCCTGCAAAAGAAATTGATTACCGAAAAGCCTTTCTTTCAAAATATGAGTAAGCCCATTGAAGCAACCATCAAGAACCAATGGATTGTTGCGAACCGCGGAACAAAAAATCCGGTAGATTCTCAAAAACCTTATGGCTGGCTTATAGAAAAAGAGCGAACTGCTGAAGGGGCTATTGAAGATACGGCAATTATTTTTTTGACGAACCGCGAATGCCCATTTCATTGTTTGATGTGTGATTTATGGAAAAATACCACCGATAAATCCGTTCCAATCGGTGCGATTCCAAACCAAATTAAAGGTGTTTTAAAGCAAATGCCAAAAGTTAAACACCTAAAACTGTATAACAGCGGCAGTTTTTTTGACAAAAACGCCATTGCGATTGCCGATTATGAAGCGATTGCCGATTTGCTAAGTGGTTTTGAAACGGTCATTGTTGAAAGCCATCCAAAATTTATCGATGAAAAGGTGCTTGGTTTTAAAAAACTGCTAAAACCCGAATTGCAAGTTGCCATTGGATTGGAAACCGTGCATCCAGAGATGCTTAAAAAACTCAACAAACAAATGACTTTGGATGATTTTGAACATTCGGTAAATTACCTTTCACAAAATGGCATCAAGTCACGCGCATTTATTTTGCTCCGAACACCCTTTATGTCGGAAACCGAAGGTATTTACTGGGCAAAAAAGTCCATTGATTTTGCCTTTAACATTGGGGTTGAATGCTGTACGGTGATTCCGGTGCGAGCCGGTAATGGCGCGATGGATTTGTTATTGCAACAAGGCGCTTTTTGTTTGCCAAATATCCAATCTTTAGAAACGGTATTAGAATATGGCATCAGCCTAAACAACGGTCGTGTATTTGCCGATATTTGGGATTTAGAAAAGTTTTCAAACTGCCAAAAGTGCATGGAACAAAAAACCATTCGCTTAAGCAAAATGAACTTAACGCAACAGTTAACCAATCATGTAAATTGCACTTGTGAGGTTGTATAAAAACCAAACAAACTAATTAATAGATTATTTTTACTCAAACCAAACAGACGCTTTAAAACAACTAAATAATTAAAAAGTAAATGATATTAAAAGGAATAAACGCTAGAAATTTGATGATAATTTGGGGCGTATTTGGATTGTTTTCTTGTAATTTAGAAAAAAATAAATTTAAAGACACCTTGTTTAAAAGTATGGATAGCAGCGAAACTGGTATTGACTTTACAAATGAAGTTGTTGACTCTAAAGGACTTAATATTTTTTCTTACCGCAATTTTTACAATGGTGCGGGCGTGGGAATAGGCGACATCAACAACGACGGTCTGCCCGATGTTTACATGGTTTCAAACCTGGGAGAAAACAAACTATATTTAAATCAGGGCAATTTAAAATTTAAAGATATTTCAAGCACTTCGGGCACAAAAGGAACGCATGTTTGGTCAACAGGCGTAGTTTTGGTAGATATCAATCAAGATGGTTTTTTGGATATCTATGTTTGTAATGCGGGCAATGCAAAAGGCGATAATAGGCGTAATGAATTATTTATCAATAATAAAAATTTGACTTTTACCGAAAAAGCAGCCGAATTTGGTTTAGACGATACTGGGTTTACAACGCAAGCCTCTTTTTTTGATTACGACGGCGACGGTGATTTAGATGTTTATATTTTAAACAATAGTTTTATACCTGTTAACAGTTTAAACAATATTAATAAACGCACGGTTAGAGATAAAGATTGGGAACTGCCCGAGCTTTTTAAAGGAGGTGGAGATAAGTTGTTGAGAAACGACAACGGCAAATTTACTGATGTGAGCGAAAAAGCCGGAATTTATGGCAGTTTAATAGGCTTTGGTTTAGGGGTAATTGTGGGTGATATAAACAATGATGGTCTGCCCGATATTTATGTTTGCAATGACTTTTATGAGCACGATTATTTATACATCAATCGAGGTGATGGCACTTTTAAAGAAGATATAAAAAACCAAATGGCTCATATAACAATGTCGTCAATGGGTTCTGATATGGCCGATTTTAATAACGATGGTTATCAAGATTTATTTGTGGTAGATATGCTTCAAGAAGATGATAAGCGCCTAAAAGAGTTAGCCGATTTTGAAAGTTATGACCTTTATCAACTTAAATTAAGCAGGGATTTTCATCATCAATTTATGCAAAATACGCTACAACTTAACAATGGCAATAACACTTTTTCTGAGATGGCCTTTATGAGCGGAATAGCCCAAACCGATTGGAGTTGGTCACCCCTAATTTTTGATATGGACAATGATGGTTATAAAGACCTTTTCGTTACCAATGGCTTATTTCGTGATCTCACCAATCAAGATTTTTTAAATTATTTCGCCAATAGCGTCATCCAAAAAATGGCCATTACAGGTAAACGCGAAGAGATTGAGGCCATAGTTAGCAAAATGCCTAGCACGCCCATTGAAAATTATGCTTTTAAAAATAACAAGAATTTGAGTTTTACCAATGAAGCTTTAAATTGGGGCTTCGACCAAAAAACCTTTTCAAATGGTTCTGCTTATGCCGATTTAGATAATGATGGCGACTTAGATTTAATCATCAACAATGTCAATCAAAAAGCCTTAGTTTATCAAAATTTAACTTCCCAAAAATTAAAAAACACCTATTTAAGTGTCCAGTTAAAAGGAGACAAACAAAACACGTTTGGCATTGGCGCAAAGGTTAAATTATACCATAAGGGACAAATTTTTACACAAGAGCTAATGCCTGCTCGTGGATTTCAATCGTCGGTAGATTATAAATTGGTTTTTGGTTTAGATAGCCTAAAAACACTCGATTCTTTGATAGTAATTTGGCCTGATAAAAAGCTTGAAAAACGCACGAATGTAAAAACAAATCAAACGGTGATTATGGATATCGCTCAAGCTAAAATAAATCTTGTAGAACCTAAAATTCAATCGTCTAAAACCTATTTTACCAATGTAGTTTCTAATTTTAAAGCCCATCAAGAAAATGACTATTCCGATTTTGATTATGAAGCCTTGGTGCCAAAAATGCTCTCAAAACAAGGTCCTGCATTTGCCATTGGCGATGTGAATAACGATGGTCTTGACGATGTTTTTATGGGTGGTGCTTTTAACCAAAGTGGCCTGTTATATCTTCAAAATAAAATGGGAGCATTTACCCTTTCAAACTTTACTACTGAAGCTACTTTTGAAGATACTTGTGCGGCTTTTATTGACATTGATAATGACAAAGATTTAGATTTAGTGGTGGGTTCGGGAGGCAATTTTAAAGAGGCTAGAACGGGCGTGAGAGTCTATTTAAATAATGGCAAAGGGCATTTTGGCGACTATAAAATTATTGCACATGTTAGCGAAAACATAGCCACTTTGGCAGCTTACGACTTTGATAATGATGGTGATACCGATTTATTTGTGGCTAGTGTGAGCTTGTTGGGCGTTTATGGTATGAATCCTGAAAATTTGTTGCTAGAAAATGACGGGAAAGGTAATTTTACCGATGTAACCAATTCTAAAGCCCCCGAAACTAAAAATATAGGGATGACTACCGATGTCCTTTGGCAGGATATGGATGGCGACGGCCTTAAAGACTTGGTGCTTGTTGGTGAATGGTTGTCGCCTGCTATTTTTAAAAATAACGGCTCAAAACTGATCAAATTAGCAAGCGATTTAGATAAAATTTCTGGTGATTTTAATTGTGTTAAAGCTGCTGATGTTGATAATGATGGCGATATGGATTTAATTTTAGGAAATAGGGGGGACAATTCTTTTTATAAAGCCGATACTAATCATGTCGCTAAAATGTTTGTCAACGATTTTGACAATAATGGTACTGTTGAACAAATTTTTACTCGAAACATCAATGGAAAAGATGTGCCGGTTCACTTGCTAAGGGAGCTAAGAGCACAAATAAATACGCCATTAATTAAAAATATCACTTATTCCGATTACGCCAAAATAACCATTGATGAGCTGTTTCCAAAAGCAATTTTAGATCAATCGTTGGTAAAAATTTGCAATACTTTTCAGTCATTGATAGTTTTAAATAACAAAGGTCATTTTTCTGCTAAGCCACTGCCAGCAAGTGCTCAAATGTCAACTATCAACAATATCACCATTCTAGATATTAACAAAGATGGCAATCTAGATTTAATTACCACGGGCAATAACTACAACTACAAACCGCAATATACACGCCAAGACGCTAGTTATGGCGATGTGTTTTTTGGCGATGGCAAAGGCAATTTTACCTGGCAATCAAACCAATCAACCGGATTTTTTGTAAGAGGTCAAGCTAATGACATGGTCTTGCTAAATGCCAATAAAAACGCAAAATATATTTTGGTTGGTCTTAATAATGACTTTCCGCAATTATTTAAAATCAATGAATAAATACGGTTATATTTTATCAATTTTACTATTCGCCGCTTGTAAATCTGATCCCGAAAAGGACTTGTTTACCCAAGTGTTAAGCAGTCATTCAAAAATTGATTTTATAAACGCGGTTGCCGATACCAAAACACTAAACGCCCTCGATTATATGTATTTTTATGACGGCGGTGGTGTTTCGGTTGGCGATATTAATAATGATGGTTTATCCGATATTTATTTTACAGCAAACCAAGGTGCTAATAAATTATACCTCAATAAAGGGAATTTTGTATTCGAAGATATAACCATTAAAGCAGGTGTTTCGGGTCATTCCGATTGGAATACCGGTACTGTTATGGCCGATGTTAACGGCGATGGCTTTTTAGATATTTATGTATGCGCAGTAGTTGGAATTTACGGGTTTAAAGGTCATAACGAACTATTTATCAATAATAAAAATGGAACCTTCTCTGAACAATCAGCCAAATACCATTTAAACATTCAATCCCATGCCAACAACGTCGCTTTTTTTGATTACGATAAAGATGGCGATTTAGACATGTTTCTGCTCAATGAAGGAAAACACAGTGCCGAATCTTTTGGACCCGCTTCAAATCGGTTAAAAATAAGCGAAACCAACGGGGGTAGATTGCTCAGAAATGACGACGGAATATTTGTGAATGTTAGTCAGCAAGCCGGTATTTATAGTGGCCCAAATAGCTATGGTTTAGGCGTGGCTGTGGCCGATTTTAATAATGACGGCTGGGATGATTTATACGTTAGCAACGACTTTCACGAAGATGATTATTATTATATCAACAACAAAAATGGCACTTTTACCGAAGAATTAAAATCTCATTTTGGCAAGGTAAGCCGCTTTTCAATGGGTAATGATGTTGCCGATATTAACCATGACGGCTATCCCGATATCATTACTTTAGACATGTTGCCCGAAGAAGAACGCCTTTTAAAATCCACTTTAAGTGATGGCGAAGTTAACTACCATAAACTAAGAGAAAATTTGGGGTATTTTCCACAATTTTCGCGCAACATGTTGCAAATAAATCAACAAGGAATTTATTTTACCGAGCAGGCTCTTTTTAGTGGCATTGCTGCAACCGACTGGAGTTGGGCTCCCTTATTTGCCGATTTTAACCTTGACGGAGAACAAGATTTACTGGTTACAAATGGTATTTACCGCCGATTAAATGATTTAGATTACCTTCAAATTTTTACCGATAATGCGATTAAAAACAAGGTAAATGCTTCGCGTTTATTTGATGAAAAAATGCTAGAATTAATGCCCAAAGCCGCCGTTCATAATTACTTGTTTAAGGGCACAAAATCGTTAAAATTTGAAGATAAATCAGGGGTTTGGTTTCCTAAAACACCCACCGTTTCTAGTGGTGCAGCTTATGCCGATTTAGATAATGATGGCGATTTAGATTTGATAATCAATAACTTTAATAACCAGCCATCCATCTTCAAAAACAACACGAAAACGAACACCTATCTTAAAATAAAACTTACTACAAACACTAAAAACTCATTTGCTCTGGGCGCTAAAGTATTGGCTTATAAAAATGGACAGCTACAATTTAAACAGTTGCACCCCACCCGCGGATTTCAATCGTCGGTTGAACCCATCGTCTATTTTGGATTTGGCACCGCTAAAAAAATTGACTCCTTGCGCATTATTTGGCCAGATAATACCACACAACTATTAACGCAAGTGGCTACCAACCAAATTTTAAATAGCCATCCCGATAAATATAGAAAAACCATCGGTTATAAAACCCTTTTTAAACCTTTAAACCCTTGGTTTAAATCTGTAACTGATTCAAATTTTACCACCCTAAAACACCTTGAGGACAATTTTTCAGAGTTTAAGGTCAATCCGCTTTTGCCTTATAAAGTTTCAACGCAAGGGCCCGCTTTTGCCTTGACGGATAATCCTAAAAATGGACACAAATTATTTTTTTTAGGAGGCGCAGCGCACCAAAAATCGCAATTGTTTGAAATGGATAGCATAGGAATTCATTTAAAAAACACCTCGGTATTTGATGATACTATTGATTCAGAGGATGTTGACGCTACTTTTTTTGACGCCGATAATGATGGGGATGATGATTTGTTGGTGGTTACGGGAGGAGACATGTATAGCGGAAGTTCCAAAAATTTAAGAGACTGTTTATATCTTAACGACGGCAAAAATAATTTTGTAAAATCGGCTAATGCGCTACCCGAATATTTCGAAAACGGCGCTTTTGTTAGGGTAAGTGATGTTGATAAAGATGGCGATTTAGATTTGTTTATTGGCAGTAGGGTCATCACTAATAAATTTGGAGCTAACCCAAAATCACAGTTGCTTTTAAACAACGGCCATGGCAAATTTAGCAGCACCAAAAGTGCTTTATCAAAAGCAATTGGCATGCTTACCGATGCCGTTTTTACCGATTTTAACCTTGATGGTTGGGAAGATTTAATAGTGGTAGGCGAATGGCTCTCTCCGCAATTTTTTGAAAATAAACACGGAAATTTTGTCAACCTCACCGCAAGTTTTAGCGATAAAAACAACAACGGCCTTTGGCAAGCCATACAGCCCTTTGATATTGATGGTGATGGAGATACCGATTATTTGTTGGGAAACTGGGGCTTAAATACCAAATTTAAAGCATCAGTAAATCGGCCGCTAAAAATGTATGTTGGTGATATTTTAAAAAATGGACATTGGCTAACTTTAGTAAGCTTTGCAAAAAATGACACTTATTACAGCATCAATACCAAAGACGAACTGCAATTGGCTTTAGGAACCATTATTACTGATAAATTTAAGAGCTATAATGATTATGCAGGAAAAAATTTTGATGAAATTATCGACGAAAAGCTCCAAAATTCAGCTGTTTTAAAAACTGTTCAAAATCTGAGTTCGGGCTATTTAGAAAACATCAATGGACGATTTATTTTTAAACCTTTTCAAGATTCCTTGCAATTAGCGCCCATTACCAGCTTTTTGAAAGCCGATTTTGATAATGATACAATTGAAGAAGTTTTAATTGCCGGAAACCTATTTAGCGTTCCGCCTTATAATGGTAAACTCGATGGTGCTATTGGCTATTTCTTACAAAAAAAAGGAAAAATTATACCAGGCACAGCTTTGGGTTTAGCTATTGGTAATAAGCAAGTTAAAACATTAAAATTGATAAAAATTAACAATCAAAGCTACTTGATTGTCCTTGCAAATAACAGCGCAAATTTAGTTTATGAATTAACAAATTAAAAAGCTTAAAATGATTAAAAAAATAGCGATTTCAATGATTAGTCTCTTGATATTAGGTCTCTTTTGGTTTCTATTTATTAAGACTTATGATTATCAGATAAGTTTTTCTGCAAAAACAGCGCCAGGTACTATATACAGTAGGATTATAGATTTTGACCGTTGGGATATTACCAAATCTGAAATTAATATAAAAATTATCGGTAAAACGGCTTTCAAAAGCCTAGATCAAACAATTAACTTAAAGGATTCTACCTATCAATTTCATTGGGAATTAAAACCACTAAATGACAGTATTACAAGGGTTAAAGTCAATATTTTGGATAAACAATACAGCCTAAAACAACGGCTACTTATCCTAATTGGCCAATCAAATTTTACTAAAAATTCTATAAAGCGCATCGCCGATTTCAAGTTGGCATTAGAGCGCCATCTCGAAACTTTTCGTATTGAAGTGCTTGGAAAATCAAAACGACCTGCTTATCAATCGATTATTTATGTTAATTTTAGCATTGATTTAGCGGGCAAAGCCGGCAAAATGGCTGAAAATATTTTTTACCTCACACAATATATGGAAATACACGGCATTAATAAAACAGGAAATCCTTTTATGAATATTAAACACCTCGATATTCAAGCCAATACGTTGGAAGCCGAATTCTGTTTTCCCGTTGAAAGTTTAAAGTCTTATCCATTAGATGCTAAGGTAAAAGTAAAAAACAATTTAGTTGAACAAATTGCCTTAAAAGCTATTTTTCACGGCAATTATCGCTATTCCGACCGCGCGTGGTTTGCCTTGATAAATTATGCCGAAGCACATCAGCTGGCAATTGAGCACAAACCCTTTGAAATCTATTTTGACGACCCTCACAATTACAGTGATGAATTAAAATGGAAAGCCGAGGTTTATCTACCTTTAAAAAATTAATTAAAAATAATAACTTATGAAAACAAATAAACTGATTTTTGGTTTTTTTATTTCAATCCTCTTAACAACATATAGTTGTAAAAATGTTTCAAATTTATCGGTTAACGCACCCAATCAAAATATTAAATTGAATTTAATTTTATCGCCACAAGGCAAATTGGGCTATCAAGTTTTTTACAAAGATTCAAAAGTCATTGACACTTCCTATTTAGGATTCACTTTTGCCAATGCTTTGCCTTTGTCAGACAACTTCAAAATTCTTAAAACGAGTCAAATTACGGTTGATAATACGTGGCAAATGCCTTGGGGCGAACAAGATACAGTGCGCAATCATTACAGTGAATTGACGGTAAATTTACAAGAAACAAAAGCGCCAAACCGCTTGTTAAATATAGTTTTTAGAGTCTTTGATGATGGTTTGGGTTTTAGATATGAATTTCCAAAACAAGACAATTTTAGCGAAGTCCAAATTCTAGATGAAGAAACCGAATTTAAATTGATGAGCAATTATAAGGTTTGGTGGATTCCCGGCGATTGGGATAGCTACGAACATTTGTATAACACAACAGATTTTTCAAAAATCAATGCGATAAGCAAGCGCAATCACCCAAATTTAAATGCCAGTTTTATTCCGCAAAACGCTGTCAATACGCCGGTTACTATGAAAACGGATAAAGGGGTTTATCTCAGTTTTCACGAAGCCGCTTTAATAGACTATGCGGGGATGACCTTAAAAATTGACACCCTCAACAATTCAATGAAAAGTGCTTTGGTAAGCTCAGAAGTTAACGGCTATGCCGTAAAACGAAGTTTGCCTTTTACAAGCCCTTGGCGCACCATTCAAATTGCCGATAAACCAGGTGATTTAATTGAATCTAAACTTATTTTAAACCTAAATGAACCCAATAAAATTGGCGATGTATCTTGGTTTAAACCGATGAAATACGTTGGTATTTGGTGGGAAATGCATTTGGGAAAATCAACTTGGGATTACGAATCAACCCAAGATATGAACACCTTTATAGGTGATAAAAATAAAAAAGGTCATCACGGAGCAACCACTGCAAATGCTAAATATTACATTGATTTTGCAGCAAAAAACAACATCCACGGACTTTTAGTTGAGGGATGGAATACCGGTTGGAGTCACTGGATTGGCTTTGATGACCGCGAAGGAGTTTTTGATTTTGTTACGCCTTATCCTGATTACGATTTAAAAGAAGTGGTGCGCTACGGCAAAGAAAAAGGCGTTGAATTAATTATGCATCACGAAACTTCGGCTGCCCCAAGAACTTATGACCAACAAATGGATACCGCCTATGCCTTGATTAAATCACTCGATTTACACGCAATTAAGTCGGGTTATGTGGGTAGAATTATCCCAAAAGGTGAACATCATCACGGGCAATGGATGGTAAACCGCTATAACAATGCGGTCATTAAAGCGGCTCAATATCAAATCGCTATCGATACACACGAACCGATTAAAGATACCGGACTGAGGCGCACTTATCCAAATTGGGTAGCACGAGAAGGGCTACGTGGCCAAGAGTTTAACGCTTGGTCGGCTGAAGGGGGCAATCCGCCAGAACATTTAACAATTGTTCCGTTTACACGGATGCTTTCGGGTCCTATAGATTTTACGCCCGGAATTTTTAACATCAAACTAAAACCTTATAAACCTAATAATCAAGTAAAAACAACCATTGCAAAACAATTGGCACTTTATGTTGTTATTTACAGCCCCATCCAAATGGCCGCCGATTTACCCGAATATTATGAGGGAAATCCCGCTTTTCAATTTATTAAAGACGTGGGTGTTGACTGGCAAAAAACGAAGGTTCTCAATGGCGAAATAGGCGATTTTATTACCATTGTCCGCCAAGAACGCCAAACAGGAAATTGGTTTTTAGGAAGCATTACCGATGAAAATCAAAGAGATGAAGTCATAAAATTAAACTTTTTAGAACCTAACACTAAATTCCTTGCAACTATTTATGAAGATGGTAAAGACGCCGACTGGTTTAAAAATCCTACTTCAATCAACATCCGCAAAGAAACCGTTGATAGTAATTCACAATTAAATTTGCATTTAGCACCCAGTGGTGGAGTCGCTATTAGTTTTATAAAACAATAAATTATGAAGTTTATCAAACCTAAATTATCATTTTGGCAAATATGGAATATGAATATTGGATTTCTTGGAATTCAATTCAGTTTTGGATTACAACAAACTGCAGTTAATCCAATTTTTTCATTTCTAGGAGCGCACAATGATCAATTGCCATTATTAAATTTAGCAGGTCCCATAACCGGCTTATTAATTCAACCGCTTATTGGTGCTATATCCGATAAAACATGGTCGCCGCGATGGGGAAGACGAAAACCTTTTTTCTTAATAGGCGCCTTAATAGGAAGTTTATGTTTGTTAGCATTTCCTTATAGCCCGGCACTTTGGTTTGCCGTAGGTTTATTGTGGATTCTCGATGTTGGTAATAACACAGCAATGGAGCCTTATAGAGCTTTTGTTGGCGATAAATTACCCGAAAGTCAACTTACATTTGGATTTCAAATGCAGAGCCTATTTGTTGGAGCGGGCATTGTATTGGCAAATTTTTCAATATTTCTATTTCAAGATTGGTTTGGGTCATCCGAAAATGCAAGCCAAACAGCAACTTCTATACCAACTTGGTTATACTATTCTTTTTTTCTAGGAGCCTTTGCTTCAATTACGACAATTCTTTGGTCTGTTTTAAAAACACCAGAAATACCGCCATCTGATAAAGAATTAGAAGTTATTGAATTAGGTAAAAAAGAACCTTTTTGGAATCGAACTTTAGAACCTTTAAAAGAAATATTTGCCGCTATTAGCGATATGCCAAAATTCATGTGGCGATTAGCAACGGTTTACCTTTTTCAATGGTATGCACTATTTTGTTACTGGCAATTTATTGCGCCAATGTTGGTTGAAAGTTTAAATGTAGGTAAAGAAGCGGCTTTAGGAAAAGCAGCTTTAATGAATGGTTCTTACAATTTTGCAACCATGATTTTAGCCTTAGCACTTGTGCCATTAGCTAAAAAATTTAGCAATAAAAAAATCTATGTTTTGAGTTTATTTTTGTCGGCTATTGCATTGGTTAGTTTACCATTTATAAAAAATGATATCTTGATATTTTTACCGATGCTTTTTTTGGGAATTGGATGGGCCGCTATGATGGGAATCCCTTATGCAATGGTGTCTAAAATTGTTCCCCAAGGAAAAAGAGGGGTTTATATGGGTATTGTTAATATGATGATAGTCATCCCAATGTTTATTCAAACCATAACTTTTGGGCCAATTATTAAATATTTACTCCATAATAGCGCTATAAATGCCATTATTTTTGGAGGTGTTTTCTTTGCAATTG
>PFPU01000018.1 GCA_002793215.1 Flavobacteriales bacterium CG_4_10_14_0_2_um_filter_35_18 | reverse complement strand
CGAAAACCAAGGCAATTATATCGGTATTATACACTTGCACGATTTGTTAAAAGAAGGAATTTATTGATGAAAAACTCGGAAGAAAAAGAAATGTCGTTTTTAGACCATCTCGAAGCCTTGAGATGGCATTTAATAAGATCAACTTTGGCTATTTTAACCATTGCGATTGTTTTATTTGTTTATCAAAAAGAAGTGTATGAATTTTTTTTATTAGCCCATTTAAAAAATAATTTTCCTGCCTATGCATGGCTTTGTGAATTTTCACGAATATTTGGTATTGAAAGTGGCTTTTGCAATATTAATTATCCTTTAGTTTTACAGAGTTTATCGCCTACCGACCAATTATCAAATGCCATTTGGACATCAGCTATCTTAGGTTTTGTTGTTGCCTTTCCTTATGTTTTATTTGAGCTTTGGAGTTTTATCAGTCCTGGTTTGAGTGATAAAGAACGTAGCAGCTCTAGAGGATTCATATTTATTTCTTCATTCTTATTTTTTATGGGTGTTGCCTTTAGCTACTTTGTAATTTCGCCCTTGTCGGTTTATTTTTTCTTTAATTATCAAATTACCGATATGATTCAAAATAATTTTAACTTTTCAGAATATATTAGTATGATAACCAATACTATGTTGGGAGTTGCTATTGTATTTGAATTGCCAATTATCATTTATTTTTTAACCAAAATTGGATTGGTTACACCCGAATTTTTAAGAAATTCAAGAAAATATGCGATTGTAATTATCTTAATTGTGGCCGCTATTATCACGCCGCCCGATATTGCCAGTCAAATTATCGTGTCCATTCCAATTATGATTTTATATGAAGTTAGTATTTTAATATCAAAATTGGTCATTAAAAAACAGAAAGAAAATGTCTGAATCCGTAAAAGAATACAATGATTACCGCGAACGTATGAACGCCAAGTTATTATCAGATGATAATAAAATTGTTAAACGCATTTTTAATTTAGACACCAATGCCTATCAGCCAGGTGCTTTAGATGAAAAAACTAAGGAATTGCTAGGCTTAACAGCATCGGCGGTTTTGCGTTGCGACGATTGTATTAAATACCATTTACAAACCAGTTTTAAAATTGGCACAACCAAAGCCGAAGTTATGGAGGCGCTATCTATTGCAACTCTAGTGGGTGGCACCATTGTTATTCCACATTTAAGACGTGCCTATGAATTTTGGGATGAATTAGAATTTTCTAAATAAAAACAATGATTTTACGCGCAGAACATATTACAAAACAATACGGCAAAAGACTTGTTGTAAATGGCATTTCATTAGAAGTGAAACAAGGTGAAATCGTAGGACTTTTAGGCCCGAATGGCGCAGGAAAAACCACTTCATTCTATATGATTGTGGGAATGATCAATCCTAAAGAAGGCCATATTTTTTTGAATGATGAGGAAATTACAAAACTTTCAATGTATCAAAGAGCTCAAAAAGGGATTGGCTATTTGGCACAGGAAGCATCCGTTTTTAGGAAACTCTCGGTTGAAGATAACATTATGGGAATTTTGGAGTTTACTAGCCTAAGCAAATCTGAACAAAAACTAAAATTAGAATCCCTACTCGAAGAATTTGGTTTAATTCACGTGCGTAAAAATAGTGGTGATTTATTGTCAGGTGGTGAACGACGTCGCACTGAAATTGCACGGGCTCTAGCATCAGACCCAAAATTTATATTATTAGATGAACCTTTTGCCGGCGTTGACCCTATTGCTGTTGAAGATATTCAAAGTATTGTGGCACATTTAAAAGAAAAGAATATAGGTATTTTAATAACTGACCATAATGTGCAAGAAACCCTTGCCATTACTGATAAAACTTACCTAATGTTTGAAGGTGGCATCTTAAAAAAAGGAACCCCCGAAGAATTAGCTGCCGACGAAATGGTGCGCCGTGTTTATCTAGGTGCAAATTTTGAACTCCGCAAAAAGAAAATTTAAGTAATTTTTTTTGCTTTAAATAAGTCATAAAAATTAAAAACCCCGAGCAAAACTCGGGGTTTTTATTAATTCACTTTTGAAATAATTTAACCAATTCTACTATTTTTTAATCGTTTTTACTCAAAGTTACAAATTGATGAGCTATTCCTGGACCTTCAATCTCAATAATAATATTATCAAAGTTCATAGAATCTACACTGGCATCATTGCAATTTGTTTGGTTTGTCCAATCCGTTGAAGTATCAACAAAGCCATTTCCATTTTTGTTTGGTAAGTCAAACAATATCGCTTTTGAACCTTTGTTTATGGTGCCTTGCAAAGTGAATAGACTATCGGGTTTATTGCTACCATTAATCTTGATTTCATATTTTAGTTTAATGGTATAGTTGTAACCATTTTGACAATTTTGTGATTCGGTATTTACTTCTTTTGCTTCAATTTTTACCCTTACATAATACCCTTCATTGGTTATAACCGTTGCTTGATATTCTTCACCTTCTTCTACACCTACATTATCTTCATCATCTTCGTCTTCTTCTAAATCTTTAATTCCATTGCCATTGGCATCATCATCATCTTTATCATTGATTCCATCACTATCCGAGTCATTTTGTTTTGGGTCACTTTCATGGGTATCAACTTTGCCATTGTGGTTTTTATCTTCTTTGCCATCATCAACACCATCATTATCGGTGTCATGTTTTTTAGGATCACTTTCATTTGCCTCTACTTTGCCATTATGGTTTAAGTCTTCAATGCCATCTTCAATTTCATCACCGTCGCTGTCAATATTTAATGCATAGGTTTCATTTAAATCTATTAAACCATTGTGGTTTGCATCTTCTACGCCGTCTAAAATGCCATCACCATCGGTATCAGCATTTGCGGGGTCGGTTTCGCGGTTATCAAATTGGCCATTGTGGTTCATATCTTCAACGCCATCAGGTATGCCATCTTCGTCAGAATCAGCACTTACGGTTTTGGTTTCGTCAACATCAACCATGCCGTTATGATTAAAATCTTCGATTCCATCTAAAATATTGTCCTTATCGGTATCTACTTTTAATGGATTAGATTCGGTTGCATCAACCATACCGTTTTTATTAAAATCTTCTATCCCATCTATAATTCCATCGCCATCGGTATCTGCAACATTAGGATTTGTTCCTAAAAATCGTTCTATGTCGTTTGATAAACCATCTTGATCCGCATCATTTGCATCAAAGGCTAACTTAACTGAAGAGTCCTTGTAAGATGCTTCGAGTGGTGAAACTAATTCAGAACTACAAGAAGCAAAGCTCATAAAAAAACCTAAACTTATTAAACTTAAGTAAGTTGGGTTGAAAGTAGTTGTTTTCATAACATTGGTTTTTTTTTATGGGGTAAATGTATTACCAACTTAAAAACAACACTAGGGTAAAAACGGGTATTTTAAAAAATACTGCTTTTTACTTATAAAAACACCGTGTAAAAAATCTTGTTGATGTTTACTTGGCGCGAATAGCTTCTATTACAGATAAGGCAATATACAAAATAAGAATTAACGGAATAGCGGTGTAATGAAAACCTACCAATAATAATAAGGATAATATTAAAAAAATATATTTAAGAAGGTTTTCTTTTAGCTGATAGGTTTTGAATTTTAAAGCAAACATGGGCAATTCGGCATTCAATAAATAACTTCCAATTAAGGTAATCAATATTAAGGTGATGGAATTTTTGAAAATTGATTCTATTAATGGTGATGATTCTTGTCCTATTATTAAAGGTAATGACAAAACAAAAATTGACAAAGCCGGCGTTGGAAGTCCAATAAAAGAGGACGTTTGTCGGGTGTCTATATTGAAATTTGCCAAGCGGTAGGCCGAAGCTAACGGAATGATTAATCCTAAAAAAGGTAGCCAATTGAGTTTATCAACACTTGTAAACCAAATGGGTTCTGTCCATTGTCCTAAACTTTGGCGAATCAGTTGAAACATAACAATTCCGGGTACCACGCCCGAAGTAATAACATCTGCCAAAGAATCTAATTGCTTGCCTAGCTCACCTTGCACCTTTAATAAGCGCGCCGTAAATCCGTCAAAATAATCAAAAAAAATACCTCCAAAAACAAAATAAGCTGCCACTTCTAATTGATTGATGGCAGCAAAAAGCACAGCTATAACGCCACAAAGCAAATTTAATAAAGTTAATGCGTTTGGTAAGTATTGTTTAAAGGTCATTGGTTATGGGTTTATTTTTATGTAAATCTACTTTAATTGTTATAAAACACAAAAAAAGGCAAGGAAAAAATTCCTTGCCTTTCACAACTAACCAAAAAACCTAAATACTGATGGCTCGGGGGGAGCTAAAAACTAAATTGTGCATTTAGAGAGAGTATATTAGCATCAAGACCATCAGTTCTAGAATAATAATTGTACCTAATATCAAAGCTTTTAAATCTAAAACGCTTACGGTCGTTAGAAGTGTCTAGATTAAAAATTCCTAAAGGAGGTGCAATTGTAAAGCCCATTCCATATTGTGAGCTATTAAAAGTTGATAAATCATAATCGGAGGTATAAAATAGTTCCGTTGATAAATGTTGCGATTTTGGCGCAAAATAACGTGCTTGCAGTTGCGAATGATGACGGAACATCGGATACATAGTAAAGGATGGAGATATTTTTAGAGGTATTTGAATATCATAAGTATTTGCCGATACGCCCCAATCATCTGAATAATGGCGGTAAAATGTTCGCAACAGCACCACATCCGAAACATAATAATTAATTCGCACACTAAATGGATATTTTAAGCGCGAGCCAGGCAAACGCTCAATATCGTGTGCTAACTCTGAGTTTTTATAGGTGATGATGGGCTTATCTTTAAAATAAATGCGTTGGTAATTTGTTGACAACAAACCTTCTTGATAAATTAAGTCGGCATTTAATGAAATTTGCATGCGCTTGTTAAGCACTTGCGAAAAAGAGAATTCTGAAGAAAAAGAATTTCGATGATTTACATCCAACAATTTGAATCCTATTGAAGGAAAAAGACCTTCGGAAACTCTAAATTCACCGGGATAGATTAAATCAATATTGTCAAAATAAGCCTTAGCATTTAAATTTACTTCAGAGTTTTCATCATTAAACGATTTGCGCATTAAAGCGCCAAACCCTTTAGAACGGTAACCCTTTTCGGATGAAAATGCGCCATCAACTCCCCAAGTAAACGTGCGATTATCAGAAGTTTTGGTATAAGTTGCCGCGCCATGACTTCTTTTATGAGCTGTGGCTCCATCATCTCCTCCTCCCGTTGAAGCACTGGTAGCAATCATTCCTGAGGTTTTGCTGCTGGTATTTCCTGATTTATCATCATCATCATCACCTCCTATTGGCGCTACTGCAAAGGGGTTTATTTGATCGGTAGAAGCTGATGTGGTTAGGTCAACACCAAAATCGATACTTAAAATTTCATCAGCACTTATCGGAATGCTAATCAAAATAGCAGGCGTATTATCAGTTAAATGCTCATCGCCAGCGCCTCCGGTAACAGCGCCATGGTTTCCATTTTGAACGTAATTGCTGTATAGAAAATTTAGCTCTATATTATCTAAAACCTTTTTTTTGTATGACGTTGGCTCAACAACAGTACTATCTTTTTTTTCTTGAGCAGATAAAATCGCGCTACATGTCATTAGCACTAGTAAAACACTAATATTTTTCATTTTTCTTTCTCAAAAAAATTAATTACAACCACAGCCTCCACCAGTTTTACCGCCATTTGCACCCGATGCAGCCTCACGATAGGTGTGAAATTGCAATTCGAAACGCGCTGATAATTTTGGAACTAAAGCCATTTCTTTATCATTTAATTTTATCCGTTCATAAGCCTTAACAGTATTGCAGCTTGTCATTATAAAGCCAATTAAGAGAGCTAATACAATAGTTTGTTTTATTTGTTTTATTTGTTTCATTTTAATAGGTTCTAGTTTTTAAATTTTTTGAATAATATATTTTTAAGTTCTCATCTACTATAACACATTCAACGCCTTTTAGTTGATTGATAAAATCTAAACCGGTTTCTACACCCATCACAAAAACAGCAGTTGCCAAAGCATCACTCAATTCGGCACGCTTACTAAAAATGGTACTGCTAAAAACCCCGTGTGCGGGATATCCCGTTCTAGGATCAATAATATGCGTATAAGTTACCCCATTAAATTTGACATACTTTTCATAATTGCCAGAGGTTACCACCGCTTCATCGCTCAAATCAAACCAAGAAAAGACTTTTTTCTTATTAATGGGATTGGTAATTCCAACCTTCCAAGGTTTTCCATCGGGTTGAACGCCCCATGTATTCATATCACCCGATGCGTTGATTACACCTGCTTTTACGCCTATTGTTTGAAGTAATTCTTTTGCTTTATCTGCCGAATAACCTTTGCCTATGGCTCCAAAGCCAATTTTCATCCCTTTTAATTTTAAATAGACGGTTCCTTGTTCTTTGTTTAGTACTATATTTTGGTAGCCTATTTTTGAAACAGATTGTTTTATCGCTTCCGCAGATGGCATTTTGGTCATACTTCCGTCAAACTTCCAAATTTTATCCATTGCAGCATAGCTGATATCAAAAGCCCCATTGGTCAATTTTGAAATATGAATACAGCGGTCAATAAAACTGAATAATTCATCACTCACTTTTACAGGTTTGATACCGGCATTGCTATTAATTAATGAGGTTTCGGAGGTAGATTTCCAATCCGAAATTCTATCTTCAATTCTGCTAATCTCAGCTACGGCAGCATCAATATAAGCATCACCTTGACTTTGATTTTCAGCAACAACAATGATTTCGAATCCGCTGCCCATCAATTTTAAGGCTCTTTTATAAACTTGTGTTTGTGCCGAAACAAGCTGAACACCCATTAAAAGTAAGGCGGTAACAGTACATTTATAGTTCATTTTTAGTTATTTTTTTTAGCGGACTTAATTAATTCAATTATTTTGAACTGATTAAGTGATCGATATAAGAAGCGTAATCACCCGAACTCATACTTTTATAGCTTGTTTCGGCTAAAACTTTTCCGTTGCTATCTAATAAAACAACTAAAGGAAAAATTCCCTTTGGATTGTAAGTTTGAAATAACTTTGCATTAATTGCTTGTTGCGATTTGCTTATCAGATTAATATTTTTATTGCGCGTAGGAAAATCGGCTCTTAAAAGCACTAACTTTTTGGCTTCAGAATTTATAAATTCCGGCTGGCTTAAGATTTCTTTTTCTAAACGCATACAAGGCACACACCAATCCGATCCCGAAAACACAATCATAATGCATTTGTTCTCTTGAGTGGCTATGGTTTTGGCTTCATTTAAACTGTTAACTTCACGCACTTGGGCGTTAACATTGAAACTCATTGTGATGGTTAAGGCTAAAAGGATTATTTTTTTCATAATATTTTAATCTTTTTTTAATTATTGAATTACAAGTGTTAAACATTTAATGCTGTTGATACCCTACTTTAATATTGATGTTTATTTTGAAAACCCATTAAAACTTTAATAGGTATCATAAAAAAAGAAGCGCCCTCGTGCGCTTCTTTTAAAATAAATCAAATCAATAAAACTAACTCAATAAACTATGAATTTTAATGTTGGCTTTAGTAGCCAAATGGGGTTGTAATATCAGTGGTATTTTTTTGTTCGGTAGGGTCAACCATATCAATTTTTTTACTGCAAGCTATTGCGGTTAAGGATAGTACCACTGCTAAAACTATTTTTTTTAAGGCGCTTTTCAAAACTATTAATTTATAAATTTTCATTTGGTATTTTATTAGTACTTCTATCATAAAACAAATTTCAAATTAAATACCCTACCCTATATTTATAAATATTTTATTTTATTAACTCATTGTCATTTGTTTAAAAATAAAAAAAAGGAATGTTTCCATTCCCCTTTTTACTCAACCTAACTAACTCAAATAAATATTAAACTAACCAAAATCTTAAAATAAAATACCCTACTTTTTCATTATTATTTGAAGATGCCTTTTTGTGCTGCTTCGAATATAAAACAAGTGCATCTCTAATTACCCTACCTAAAAATTATAAATTATTTTAAAAAATCACATGTTATGATTTATAGATGAGCATTGG
>PFPU01000174.1 GCA_002793215.1 Flavobacteriales bacterium CG_4_10_14_0_2_um_filter_35_18 | reverse complement strand
TTGAATAACCAATGCTTAATTGTTCAGTTTTTAGAATATAATTTGCTGTTGAGGTTTCCAAAGTCAAAAGAGTATTTTGCGTTTTCGCACCAATAACCAAATCACAATTGGCGCGCCAAAAAGTGTAGTTACAGCATTGATTGGCAGGGTAAAAGAGCTGTTTGGCAATTGCGCTATGGTATCGCTAATTAGCATGACAATAGCGCCCATTAAGGCTACTGCAGGCACTAAAACTTTATGGTTTGAGGTGTTTATTATCAGTTTTGTGAGATGTGGTACTGCCAAGCCAATAAATGCAATAGGACCGGCAAAAGCTGTGCAAACGCCTGTTAATAAACTCGTGGCAATCAAAGCAAGTGTTCGTGTTGTTTTAAAATTTACGCCCATACTTTTTGCGTAATTTTCGCCTAAAAGCAAACTGTTTAAGGGTTTTATGATAAATAGAATCATAGCAAAACCAATGATTTCGACTCCTAAAAATAAGCCGATATCAAACCATGATAAATTACCAACGGAGCCATAACTCCAAAACATAAATTGTTGTAGCTGTTCGGCATTGCTAAAGTAGGCTAAAATGCTAATGATTGCCGATGTAAAGCTTCCAAACATCAATCCAATAATTAAAATTGACATGGTATTTCTCACTTTTGCGGCAGCCATTAAAACAACTAAAAGCACCATAAATGCACCTAAACTAGCCGCTAAAACCATGCTATAATTCATCGCTGCCAAATTTGCAAATGCACTTCCAAATAAGCCGGCACTTAGCAATAAAAAGGCAACACCCAAACTGGCTCCTGAACTAATACCCAATACAAAAGGCCCTGCTAAAGGGTTTCTAAAAAGCGTTTGCATTAATAACCCACTGATGGCTAGCGAAGAGCCAACCATCATTGCCGTAATGGTTTTTGGTAAACGGTAATTTGCAATGATGTATTGCCAAGATTTATTAGTATTTTCTTCTCCAATAAGGCTTTGAAAGATATCTTTTAAAGGAATAGAAACCGAACCCAAACTTAAATTTAGCATGGCCATGATGAGCATTAATAAAAGCAAAATAATAAACGAAAGTCGGTATGTGTTTGGGGTTAGCAAAGTCTGTTAATTAAGCTTTTTTAAAAAATATGGTTCGTATTTTGGCAACAATTCTGGATGAACTACTTTTATTATATCTTTTAAAACTAGATTAGGTTTTAAAGCAGCTTCTTCATAAAACAAAGACCCTCCTTTAGCACCAATGGTTAAGGCAAAAGTATAAATCTGCTTGGTTTTAAAGGATTTAAATTCGCTGTAATGTGGATTGGCATCTTTTAATTGCTGAAAACTTTTGTAGGCACCTGCAGCAATCCAAATTTGAGCGTTTTGCGCCTGACTAAAAACCGTTTCAAAACTCAGATTTAAACTGCCATTTCCTTTAGAATTTTGCCAAAAATATTGTGTGTTGGCATCTTTAAAAAACTGGGCATTATAACTTTCGCCAGCAGGCAAATTCCAAATAGCACCATTCATATTTCCTGATAAAATGCTGGGGCGTTCTTTAGCGGATAAAGCAAGTTTAGTAATTTGTTGATAATCATTGACAATTTGGTTAAAAAGACTGTCGGCTAAAGCGTCTTTTTGATAAAGTGCACCAAAAAATTTCAACCATTCGGCGCGACCCAAAGGCGTAGATTCTAACCAATCGCCATTTAAAATTACGGGGATACCAGCTTTTTGGATGGTTTCATACATTTTATTTTCGCTTTGCATACTAAAACCGATGAGCACATCGGGATTTAAACCCAGCAAAACCTCGGTATTGACCTGCAAATTGTTGCCTAAATCGACAATTTTATATTCGTCAATTAATTTGCGGACATTGGGTGTTGAAATGTAATCTAAATTGGGAAACCCAACAATAGAAGTAGCTTTATCGAGCGCGTCAATCATAGGGATGTGTGTGGTAGAAGTAACAACAATGCGGTTTATAGGAACTTTAATAATAATGCCATCATTAATTTTGGGATGCTGGTCTTTGTTTACCAAATAATATACAAAGGTTTTATTGGCGTTAGGAAACGGATTTTTTATGACAAGTTTTGTATAATCTTGGGTTTTATAAATTGCGAAACCACTGGCAAAAACAACGGTGTTTTTGGCATTTTCTTTCGCCTTTGGAACTTGGTTTTGACAAGAAGACAAAGTGCTAAATGCACCAATTAAAACAAGACCTAACACATAGAGCTGTTTAAATAGCTCAATCAAAAGTTTGCGCATTGGCTTTAACGGTAATTGATTTGTCATTTAATAATATTTTAACCAAGCCATCTAATTTTGCCATTTCGTAAGTATAAAAATAGGCCATTGTTTGTATGAGGTTGTTTTCTAATTGGGTAGCATTGCCATTTTTGCAAGCAGTTGTGGCAATTTTGAGCCATTGCCAACCAATAACGATGGTACTTAACAAATCCATAAAGCTGTTAGCATCTGCCAAATAATTTTCAAAATCACCTGCCAAAGCCTTGGGGATTAGTTTTGCCAGAACGGTTTTTATCAAATCCGATTGTTCTTTAAGTTGATTGGCATAGGGTTTTATTTCTTGATAATGAGTTGCTTCTGTTATGGTTAAGGAAAGTTCTTCCATTAAATAATGCAGGGTTTTACCATTTTTTATGGTAACTTTTCTGCCTAGCAAATCAAGTGATTGTATTCCGGTAGTGCCTTCGTAAATGGAGATAATTCGAATATCTCTATAATATTGTTGCAAAATAAAATCGGAACAAAAGCCGTAACCACCTAAAATTTGAAGTCCATTGCTAACCGCGCGTAAACCCTGTTCGGCAGGATAAGTTTTGACAATAGGCGTTAATAGTTCTAACAACAACTCGTATTTTTCTTTATCTTGTTTTTCACAAACTTTAAGTTCATCGAGATAATGTGCGGTTTGGATGATTAAGCTTAAAGAACCCTCAACAACGGCGCGCTGTAATAAGAGCATGCGCTTGATATCGGGATGGTTAATGATAAGTGTTTGTTCATGGCTTACATCTTTTTTTCCTGAATTATTTAAAAGGCGACCTTGCGGACGTTCTTTGGCATATTTTAAAGAGGCGTAATAGGCAGCCGATGCAATGCCAGCACCCATTCGGCCGGTGGCAATACGTGCTTCGTTCATCAATAAAAACATATAAGCCAAACCTTTATTTTCTTCACCAACTAACCAGCCTCTACAATCGGGTTCATCGCCAAAGGATAGGTGAGTGGTGCAATAACCGCGTTGTCCCATCTTTTCAAATTCGCCAATTACGCGTGCATGGTTATCTTCTAAACCATCGTCGGTTGGGCGTTTATTAGGAACTACAAACAATGAAACGCCTTTAGTGCCAAACGGAGCGCCTTTTATGCGCGCTAAAACAAGGTGAACAAAATTATCGGCAAATTGGTGATTTCCGGCCGAGATAAATATTTTTTGACCTTTAATAAGGTAATAATCTGTATGGTCAACTTTAATGGCTTGTGTTTTAACATCTGACAAGGAACTGCCAGCTTGTGGTTCGGTTAAGCACATTGTGCCCCCCCAAGTCATATCGAGCATTTTACTTGCGTAAGTATCTTTTAATTGCCGTGAGCCAAAAGCTAAAATCAAATTTGCTGCACCCAAAGTTAGCCCTAAATAGCCCGTAACTTGATTATTTGCAGCTTCCATAATATAATAAAGCGAATGAAAAACACTAATGGGTAACTGCAAACCGCCATCCTCAAAACGCAATGAAGCTTTAACTAAATCTAATTGAGAGGCTTGCTTTAAAATGGTTTCAAATTGTGGATGTACCATAATTTTTCCATCTATAAAATAGCTTGGTTTTTCGTCCATTTCTTTGATATAGGGAAACAATTCCTTATCCGAAAAATCCTTTACGGCGCTTAACAAAATTTGGATGGCATCTTTATCAAATGCATTAAAATAGTCATATTTTAATAGGGATTCGGTGTGGTGAACATCAAAAAGAAAATAAGAAATGATATTGAGATTGGTGTATTTGGGCATAATTTTATAAATTTTAAAAGGTCTTTTGGCTCACAAATATAGCCGAATTATATTATAAAAGCGTTTTCAATTTTGATTAAATAAATAGACTTTAGATTTTGAAAGCTGAATTTATTAATTACTTTTGCAACAAATTATGGTTTCACCATTTAAGTGAAATAATAGGGAATCTTGTTAAAAACAAGAGCTGTCCCCGCAACTGTAAGCTTTACTATAAAAAGTAAGTGTACTTAAAAAACCACTGTTCGCCTTGGCGGATGGGAAGGTAACACAAAAGCAAGCCAGGAGACCTGCCATAATCTAGAATTTTTAACAAGCTTTCGGAGGAAAAGTAGGTTTTGATTGACTTCATAACCCCATTTTTTTTACGAATAGCCATTTTTTAACCATCTAAAAAACAAGAAAAAAGATGAAAAAAAGGTTATTTGGTACACTTTTAACAGTGTGCTCTTTTACAATTAATGCACAACAAGTGGCAGATGCTACTGAAGTTGTGAAATTGCAAACAGTAGAATTGACTTCTACTAAATTTCAGCTAAATGCCAATCATTCTGGCAAAGTGGTGCTTAAACTCACGCAAGCCGATTTAAAACAGTACCGCGGATTTGAACTAACAACGCTTTTAGACCAATTGGCAGGCATTGATATTATTGGCAATCAAAGTGCGGCGGGTTTAAATTTATCTTACAGTTTTAGAGGCGGTTCAAATCGTCAAGTTTTAATTTTAATCGATGGCGTTGCTATTAACAACCCATCTTCAATTTCAAATGATTACGATTTGCGTTTGTTGCCCCTAGACCAAGTTGAGAGCATTGAAATTATTAAGGGCGCAGCTAGTGCGCTTTATGGTTCAGGAGCTGCTACCGCTGTAATTAACATCAAATTAAAATCGGCTGGAAAAGATTTTAAAGCCACTTTAAATACCAGCGTAGCGACCAATAATAGCCAGGATAAAAACGGCTTAAATTTGGCAAATTTTGAACGCGGCATCACCTTTTCACAAGCTTTTCGCAAAGCAGATGTGTACTTTGCTTTTCAGGATCATCAAAGTACCGGGCTATCGGCAGCTAAAGGTATTGGGTTTAAAAATGACCCCTTTGGCCGCCAAAATATATTGCTAAAATATCAACTAAAAGCGCTCGAAAAACTGAGTTTTACAAGTTTGGTGAATTATAATAAATTCAATACCAACTTTGACGCGGGTAGTTTTGCCGATGCCGAAAATGAAAGTATTAGCGAAGAGTTTAGAGTTGGTTTTCAGTCTGTTTATACTTATCCAAAAGGGGATTTTAATTTTAAATCGGCTTTTAACACCATCAATAATAACAATGAAAAAACTTCTTTTCCTTCAATTAACAAAGGGAATACCTTGGTTTTTGATGCCTATAATCGCTATTATTTTAATGACCAGCTGCAAGTTTTGTTAGGACTTAATGCCCAAAAAAATGAAATGACCAGTTTTGAAATTCCCTTTGGTCAAAGTGCTTTAACAAAAGTTATTAATCAGGTGGATTATACTATTTTAGATCCTTATGCCAACGTAGTTTTGAATACTAAAGGGGGTTTTAATTTGAATGTTGGGGCGCGGTTAAATCATCACAGCACCTATGGCTCTCATTTTATTTATACCTTAAATCCTTCTTATCTTTTAACGGTTGATGAAGTCAAGTTAAAACTTATGGCGTCGTATAGCACGGCTTATATAACGCCAACTTTATTCCAATTATTCTCGCCCGATTACGGTTATCAAAACTTAAATCCTGAGGAAAATAAAAGTCTAGAAAGTGGCTTTACCTTAAATTATAAAAAGGTGGATTTAGACTTGATTTATTTTTACCGTCAAGAACAGAATTTTATTGATTTTACCTTGTTAGATCCAAGCACTTTTGCATTTGGCTACCGCAATACGGTTCAAGATTTTTATGCCAGTGGTTTAGAAACTAGTTTGAAATTAAAGGTATCCGATAAGATTAATTTTAGCAGCAATTATACTTTCACACAAGTGGCAGCAACAAAAATTAGAGTTCCAAAGCATAAAATTAACGCGCATTTAAGCTGGGAGTTGCAGGCTCAAACCCATATTGGATTAGATTTTAATTTTACCGATAAACGCTCTGATAGCTTTTTTGATTTGAGTACTTTTAGTTCATCAAGGGTGGTGTTAAAATCGTATTCATTGGTTAATTTACAAGCTAATAGAAGTTTTTTAAACAGGCGATTTAACGTGTTTGCCCATTTGACCAATATTTTTAATGTCGATTACCAAGAGCTAGTCGGTTTTACTACAAGAGGTAGAAATGTTTTAGTTGGATTTCAATTTGATATTCAATAAAATACTTAAACATCCTGAATAACAATCACCTTTATTGATGTTCAGGATGTTATTTTAAATTATTCAATTTTTTAATCAATTGCGGTTTTTTGGATTTCAATTGTATAAGTAGGCGAGAATATTAAATGGTTTTTGCCTAAAACTTTTATGATAAAATTAATTAAATATTTAGGGATATTCAATAGTTTGTTATTTGAATATGAATAGAAAGAGTTGGTAATTTCGACCGTTAATTGGTTTTTGATAATGATGTTTTTTAATTGTTTTAGGTCTATTAAATGTTCGGCCCAATTTCCTGTAAAAGGATCACAAGTATTGGTTGGATGCTTTATTTGATACGCTATTTCTGAGGTGTTGATAAAATGCCTCACTACTTTTTCAATATCGTCTTTTCTTAAACCTCTGGTTTTCTTTGCTAAGAGTTCAATTTGGCCGTCATTTAAATGATGAAATTTTTCAATAATAATATTTTTACGAGCCTCATAATACGAAGTATTTAAATCAATTTCTTTCCATCCTGCTGACTTTTTGATGCCGTCATATTCAGCATTGATTTGTAATTTTTTAAGCCGATTTGTTATAAAAGGGTTTTGAGAATTTGCATGGGTCATAAACAGCAAATCAAAACGACATTTAATTTTTGTAATCAAATTAAACCATTCTTCGAGCTTGTAAATGTGTTCTAAAACATCGAAAGAACAAATCAAGTCGGGTCTAATTTGTTGCTTGTTAATTTCAGATACAAAAAATTCAACATCGCCGCAGATAAAATGGTCAATTTTAAGATTTAATGCTTCGGCAATAATATGAGTATCGGCGACGGATGTTTGATAGATGTCATTATAAATAACAGATTTAAACCCCAATTCTTTAGCTAAATAAGAAAGCATACCGCAACCACCTCCATAATCAATAAAGGTGCTTTCGGAAATGGGTTTGTTTAATTTGTTTATAGATTTTGATAATAATTGCGTATAAATTGACATATAAAAATCATAATTGTCAATATAATTTTTTAAGTAAACCCGGTTATAATCAGAAATATTAAGTTGCGAAAGGTTACAATCTTGTAACTTTAAATAAAGCTTGGTAACGGATTTAGTAATTTGTTTTTGGATAATGAGTGTCATCAATGTATAAACTTTTATAAGTGGTTTATAACTTGCAATCTAGTAAATTTAAATAAAAAACTGAGTTATAATTTTTCAGAGTTCTGTAAATGATAAATTATTTGATAGGTAAGAATCTAACAATTACAATCGATTTCGTAATTACTGATAATATATACCAATTAAGACTTGATTTAAGCTTAATTTTGTTAGATTAAATGAAGATAAAATGAGTTTACTTTCTAACAGTTATTTTGCACTATTTTTAATCATTACCATTGGTTTTATCATTGGACGTATCAAGATTAAAGGTATTTCATTAGATATTTCGGCAGTAATTTTTGTAGCCTTGATTTTTGGCCATTATGGTGTTGTTATTCCAATTGATTTTCAATATCTAGGTTTAGTATTATTTATCTTTACAATTGGCATTCAAGCAGGTCCTGGTTTTTTTGAATCTTTTAAAATAAACGGACGAGAACTGGCAATTTTAGCAAGTTTATTGGTGATTAGCTCTGGAATCATTACCTATTTTATTTTCCATTTTTTTGGAATTGATAAAAATTTGGCAATTGGTTTGTTAAATGGCGCACTAACTAGCACGCCAGGTTTGGCGGCGGCCATTGATATTACAGGGTCTCCTTTGGCA
>PFPU01000079.1 GCA_002793215.1 Flavobacteriales bacterium CG_4_10_14_0_2_um_filter_35_18 | reverse complement strand
TTTAAACTTTTGACTTAAAAACCTTTCGTTGTGTTATAATTTGCTTTTGCAAACTGCAATTGAATGCGATGTGTGCTTAAGTTATTTTCGGCCTCAAATAAATTGGTCAATTCCGTAACATAAGCCGAAGACGTGATAACGCCATTTTTTAACTGAGAACGGGAAGTTTCTAAAATTTTCTTTCTCAACGCAATAATTTCTTCATCCGACGCAATAAAAGCCGAGATTTTGTTTATTTCCGATTGCTGTTGCGTTAATTCCATCGCAGTATTCAGCTCAAAAACTTCTTGTTCGCTGTCTATAATTTCTTTGTTTACCTGCAACGATTGACGTTGTTTTTTGGTTGAATTCCAGTCGAACACATTCCAGTTCAGCTTAATTCCGGCGATATAATAGGTTTGAAAAGAGTTGTCCAGCATATTCAAGCCCGGATTTCCGTAGCCGCCTGTGGCAAATCCTGATAATTTTGGTGAATTTTTTTTGTCGATTAATTGTTCAGAAGCATCAATATTTTCTTTTTGAAGTTGAAACAATTCCAATTCAGGTCGTTCAATTTCATGGTTAAGTTTTGTGTTAATTTCAGGATTATCGAATATAATATTTTGGGAAACAGGAATGCCAATCAGCATATAAAGTGTTGTCATTAAACTGGTTTTATTCAAACCAACTTCCATAAGTTGCTGGTCAATTTTGAGTAATTCAGCTTGCAAAATACTGTCGGAATTGGGTAGCAACACCCCAAATTTGATGCCTGCTTTTACCTCATTAAGCGTGGTTTCCAATTGTTTTTTTTTAGCAAGCAACAATGCACTTTTCTCCTGTAATAACAAGATTGAAAAATAAAATTGATTGACTTGTTCTTTCAGTCGGTATAAATTTACTTCAACCTGTTTTTGTTGTGTTTTTAGGGAAGTTGATTTTTCTGTTAAGGAAGCATTGATGAATCCGCCATCGTATATCAATTGATTTATAGAAACGGTGGCTTTATACTGGTCTTTGTTTGGCGGTTCTACGGTTGTTACGGGAATTGAAAATGGCAAAGACGTTACATCCGATTGATAACTTGCCTGCACCAAAAAGTCCAGTTTTGGCAGTTTCTCTATGTTAATAATCTCTAAATCTATTGTGTTTTGCTTCAATAATAAATCGTTTTGTTTGGCCAACGGATAGTTTTTTTCTGCCAGTGTATAACACTGCTCCAAACTCAGTTTTTCCTGTGAAAAAATGTTTAGTGCGATAAACATTAGCATAATTACACTAATTCTTTTCATTTTTTATAGTTTAATGGCGTTGATAATAAAGTCAGCAACTTCGGTTTTTCTTTTATCTAGTAATTTTTTATAGGCTTCATCATCAAAATTCAAAAATCCTTTTAATAATGGTGCGCCAATAAACGGAAAAATATTTAGCGACATAATGTTAATAAATAGTTGTTCGGCTGTTATTGACCTAATAGCGCCTTCTGCAACTTTTTCATTTACTTGTTGTTTGAATTTAGAAATGTTGGGGAAATTCTTATCGGCTATTAAATTTTTTACAAACTCGGGATTCCGGTTCAATTCCTGAATGATAAAATTTGGGAGGTAAGGATGTTTAATCACAAAGGCTATATAATTACTGCTGAAGTTTTTAATTTTTTCAAAAATGGTGGTGTCAGCATTCATAATTTCATTTAACTGAGGCGCTATCATTGAAAAGGCACTCTTAAAAACGGCTTCAAAAAGCAATTCTTTACTTCGGTAATAATAATGCAACATCGCTTTATTGATGCCGGCTTCATCGGCAATTTCCTGCATTCGTGCAGCCGCCATTCCTTTCTTTTGAAATATTTCTTTTGCCGCATTTAAAATGTTGTTTTCGGGAGTGCTTTGTTTTTCTGATGTCATACGTTAACTATTTAGTTTAACCAAATGGTTGACAAATGTAATATTTTATGTTGAATTGACAAAATAAATGCTATTTTTATGAAACTTTAAATGTTAAGTTATTGAATGACTAATAATTAGGTTTTGATGAAAAAGATTTTTTAAAACTTAAAATGTATTAAGTTTGATTTTGGTTTAACAAAATTTATTGCTATAAAATTCATTAAAAATAGCTCATAGAAAAAGGCAAATAAATAATCCTTAGCCAACTTTATGATTTTCATTACAAATATAATTGCAGCAATTTAAGACGCACCGGCGTTTGCTAATTTTGCCATAATGTTATTGAGTTTGTATTTTTTTCCTTTTCCAAACTTACCTTCTATGTGATTTCGTTCGCCTCGGCATTTCTTAATTTTTCCTTTTGATAACGGTTTAAACCTTATTTGGTTTTCTGTCCAATGGCCTGCCTGTGAGCCTTATAGTATTATCTTTTAAAAATTTGCAGTTTTTCCGATTATTATAAATCGCATCCGTTTGAACCAATTATCAAAATCCGTATTTCCTAATCGTTTTCGAATGTGCAAAAAAAGTTTTTGTCAAACACTGGTTTTTAGCTATAATGGTCAAAACCAATAAAAAACTGCCTATTCTGATTTTCTTTGATGGCTTCATTGGAAGTCTCTATCATCTTTTAATTCAATAGGTTTGTTAATCAAAGTGCCAATAACGACGCGGGCAGCAACGCCCTTTGCGCGCTAAAGTTCTCTCAAAAAATTATTGCAAAATTATTTCATTTAAAGATTTTCGCCATTTTTACCCATCTATTATTGGGATTCAATTTGCGTTATTCACAACTTTAATAGTTTTACTTAAGGAGTTTATCTGTTCGCTTTGATTCGGGTCAAATTCTGTTTTGAATTTAAAAATATCTAACTGATTTTTGGGTATCTAATTGAGTATAAGTGTAAATTTTTAGTCAAAAAGATGAGGAATTCTTTGCTTTTATACAAATAAAAAAATCAAATTATTTGATAATTAGTACTTTTATATATTTTCAGGAAGCCCCAATTTTAAAAAAACCTTTGGCTCAAAAATTGATTTTGATCAATGGTTTTTTTAACTGCCTTAAGCTTTATCCGCCAAGTTTATAGCGCTTTAAATGTTTGATTGATACATTTTTTGATAATAATCTTGGTAAGCACCAGAAGTTACATTTTTTAGCCAAACCTTATTTTCTAAATACCAGTCGATGGTTTTAGACAAGCCTTCTTCAAAGTTTACCGAAGGATACCAACCCAATTCTTTATTCAGCTTGGTAGCGTCAATGGCATAACGGCGATCATGGCCAGCGCGGTCTTTAACATAAGTAATGAGTTTTGCCGAAGTTCCTTTTGGTTTTTGCAATTTTTCATCCATCAGCACACATAAAAGTTTGATTAAATCTAAATTTGCCCATTCGTTAAAACCGCCAATATTGTAGGTTTCACCTAGCTTTGCGCGGTGAAAAATGGTGTCGATGGCCCGCGCGTGATCATCCACAAAAAGCCAGTCGCGCGTGTATTGACCATCACCATAAACGGGAAGTGCCTTTCCATTTTGGATGTTATTGATAAAAAGCGGAATCAACTTTTCGGGAAACTGATTAGCGCCGTAATTATTAGAGCAATTGCTAATTATAAAAGGTAAATTATAAGTATTTCCAAACGACCGCACCAAATGATCGGAAGAAGCTTTTGAGGCGGCGTAAGGTGATTGTGGATCATAGGCAGTGGTTTCTTTAAACAAACCGGTTTTGTCTAGAGAGCCATAAACCTCATCCGTTGAAACGTGATAAAACAATTTATCGCCGTAATTGTCATGCCAAATATTTCGAAAAGCATTTAACAAATTGGCGGTTCCCAGCACGTTGGTTTCTATAAATGCATTCGGATTTACAATTGAACGGTCAACGTGACTTTCGGCTGCCAAATGGATCACAGCATCAAATTGGTGGGTTTTAAAAAGTGTATTTATGGTTGAAATTGCTTTAATATCAGCCTTCAAAAATGTGTAGTTGGGGGCATTTTCAACGTCTTTGATGTTTTCAAGGTTGCCGGCATAAGTGAGTGCGTCTAAATTAAAAATATGATAATTTGGGTACTTGTTTACGAACAAACGTACCACATGCGAGCCAATAAATCCAGCACCTCCGGTAATTAAGATATTTTTTTTCATAAGATTTTGGTTTTTAAATTTTTAAATTATGAATTATTGGCATTCAGCTATTGAACATGATCCTTTAAACATTTAATTTTGACAGTTGTTATTTTGAACTTTGAAGTTTTTTTTGCCATTTCCAAGCCGAAATCAAGGCGTCTTCAAGGCTTTGTGTGGCACTCCAGCCCAAAATAGTATTTGCTTTTGCAGTATCGGCATAAGCGGCAGTAATATCGCCGGCACGTCGTCCCACAATTTTATAATTCAGTTTAAGGTGGTTAACTTTTTCAAAGGTTTTGATGACTTGTAAAACCGAAGTGCCTTTGCCGGTACCCACATTAAAGACTTCAAAGGCATCTATTTGTTTTTTATCTAGTAAACGGGCAACGGCTTTTACGTGTGCATTAGCCAAATCAACTACATGAATATAATCTCTAACGGCCGTGCCATCAATGGTTGGATAATCGGCTCCAAAAATACTTAATAGGGGGCGGATGCCGGCGGCCGTTTGGGTAACAAAGGGAATTAAATTTTGAGGCACTCCCAAGGGTAATTCGCCTATTAAAGCGCTGTGATGCGCGCCAATCGGGTTGAAATAGCGCAAGGCGATGGCTTTTAAAACGCTAGCTTTAGTGGTATCTAGCAAAATTTCCTCACCAATTTGCTTGGTATTACCATAAGGCGATTCGGCAGGTTTTATTGGAGCATCTTCATTTATTGGCAAGGTATCGGCTTGACCGTAAACGGTACACGAAGAGCTAAAAATGATATTTTGACAATCATTTTCTAACATTACTTGGAGCAAGTTTACCAAGCTCGTCAAGTTGTTTTGGTAATATAACAGTGGATTTTCAACACTTTCGTTCACTGCTTTTGAGGCGGCAAAATGTATAACCCCAGCAATTTTATGAGCTTTAAAAACTTGAGAAATACTTCCTTTTTCTTTTAAATCAATTTTATAAAAGATAGGTTTTTTGCCCGAAATGGCGGTAATGCCATCTAAAACAGACAGGCGCGTATTTGATAAATTATCGATAATTATCACTTCAAATCCCTGTTCTTGTAGGGCTACCGTGGTATGAGCACCAATAAATCCCAAGCCGCCTGTAACTAATATAGTATGCATTAAATTTTAGTTTTTAGATATAAATTCTATCACTTTAGAGGTGATAAAAGTTAATTGCGCATTGTCGAGTTCGGTATGCATAGGCAATGATAAGACTTCTTGTACCAATTGATTGGTAATCTTAAAATCGGCTTCATTATAACGCTTATCGGCGTAAGCTTTTTGCAGATGCAAAGGAACGGGATAGTAAATGGCGCAAGGAATTCCGGCATCTAGCAAGAATTGGTGCAAAGCATTTCGGTCAACATCTTTAACTCTTATGGTATATTGGTGAAAAACATGGCAATTACAAGTATCGCAAATGGAATTACAGGTTTTTAGGGTACTTGGCGTTATAATATTTTTTTGATTTTTAAAGGCTTCATTATAAAATCGGGCGGCTACTCTGCGCGCATTGCAGTAATTGTTTAAATGGGGTAATTTAACATTTAAAATAGCTGCTTGAATGCTGTCTAAACGCGAATTTACACCAACAACATCGTGATAATAGCGCGTGTACATTCCGTGATTGACAATGCCTACCAATTTATTGGCAAGGGCATCATCATCAGTAAAAATAGCGCCACCATCGCCATAGCATCCAAGGTTTTTAGAAGGAAAAAATGAGGTTGTGCCAACAATTCCCATTGTACCCGACTTTTTGACTGTGCCATCCGAAAAGGTATAATCAGCGCCAATAGCCTGGGCATTATCTTCAATGACATATAAATTGTGGGCTTTGGCAATTTTTAAAATGGCTTCCATATTGGCACATTGTCCGAATAAATGTACGGGAACAATGGCTTTGGTTTTTGGGGTAATGGCTTTTTTTAAAGCTTCAATATCCATATTAAAAGTATCGGCTTCTACATCAACCAAAACAGGGGTAAGTTTTAAAAGGGCAATTACTTCAACGGTTGCGGCAAAGGTAAAATCGGCTGTAATCACCTCATCGCCTTGTTCAAGACCTAAACCCATCATCGCAATTTGAAGTGCATCGGTTCCGTTGGCGCACGGAATGACGTGTTTAACGCCTAAATAGGTTTCTAAATTGGTTTGAAATTCTTTAACGGCAGGTCCGTTTATATAAGCTGAAGTTTCTAAAACATCAAAGAGGGCTTTATCTATTTCTGGTTTTATTTTTTGGTATTGACTATGCAAGTCAACCATTTGTAATTTTTTCATGAATTGATTTTTAAGATGCGACAAATTTAATAAATATTTGGGTGTAACAGCGTTAAATCCGTATTTTAGCAACCATTTATGAACCTACTTTACAACATTATAGTTTATAGCGTTATTGGCGGTATTCGGTTTGTAGCGCTTTTTAATAAAAAGCTTAGCATTTTTGTTAAAGGAAGGAACGCTATTTTTAGCACCCTTGCGGCAAAATTAGCACCTAAAGATGAAGTAATCTGGTTTCATAGTGCCTCGCTAGGTGAGTTTGAGCAAGGCATTCCCATTATTGAAAAGTTAAAAGCGCACCATCCAAACTATAAAATTTTGGTTACTTTTTTTTCTCCCTCGGGATATGAAGTGCGCAAAAATTATCCCCTTGCCGATTGTGTGAGCTATTTGCCATTTGACACCCCAAAAAATGCTCAAAAATTTATTGCAAGCCTCAATATAAAGCTGGCAATTTTTATAAAATACGAATTTTGGCCTAACTTTTTAAAGGCTTTAAAACAAAACCAAATTCCGACGATATTAGTTTCTGGAATCTTTAGAAACAACCAGTTATTTTTTAAGGCTTATGGTGGCTTTTACCGAAATTCGCTTCAAAGTTTTAATCATTTTTTTGTTCAAAACCAGCTTTCGAAAGATTTGTTAAACAATATCGGAATTACCGCGGTGAGCCTTAGTGGCGATACGCGTTTTGACCGCGTTTTTAGCATTACCAAACAAGCAAAAAAACTCGATTTTATTGCGGCTTTTACAAAAGATAAAATGACCTTAGTGGCCGGAAGTACCTGGCCCGAAGATGAGGAAATTTTAATGAACTATATCAATAATTTTGCATCGGATAAGGAAAAATTCATACTCGCACCACACAACATTAAAGAAGCAGGCATCAAGCAATTGATAAATTCTTGCCAAAAAACCAGTTGCTGTTATTCGGATCCCAAAAAAGATTCGCAAGCGCAGGTGTTAGTAATTGATTCTATTGGCTTGCTCACTTCTGTTTACGGTTATGCCACAATAGCTTATGTGGGTGGTGGCTTTAATAAAAGTGGCATTCACAACATTTTAGAACCCGCGTCTTATGGTTTGCCTATCATTATCGGTCCAAATTATGAAAAGTTTAATGAAGCTAAAGCGCTAATTCAGCTAGGTGCATGCACAACGATAGCCGATAAAAAGGCATTTAACACAGCCTACTTAAACCTGATTGATAACGCCGAAACCATTCCCCGAAAGGGAGCTTTGTCAAAAACCTATATCCTAAAAAATATTGGCGCTACCGATAAAATTTATACTTTTATAAAATCACAATTAAACTTAAAGTGATGAGAGAAAAACTGCACGATTATTACCGCGAAATTTTTGAACCCGAATTGATTGAAGAAATAGTAAAATACGGCACTTATAAGCTGATTAAAAAGGGCGAGATGCTGATAGATATCAACCAAGTAATTACCGATATTCCACTTTTATTGAATGGGGCAATAAAAATTGTGCGCGAAAATGCCCAGGGTGAAGAATTATCGCTCTATTTTTTAGAACGCGGCGACACCTGTGCCATTTCTTTTAACACCTGCCTACGGCGTAAAAAAAGTCTGGTTAGAGGCATTGCTGAAATAGATTCGGAGGTCATTTTTTTACCCATAGGAAAACTTGATGAATGGCTTTCAAAATTCAAAACCTGGCGTGAATTTGTAATTGACAGTTATAACATCAGGCTTAACGAAATGATTGAAGCAATAGATACACTGGCATTTATGAATATGGATGAACGCCTTTATAAGCATCTTACCGATAAGGTTCAAATTATGCGCAACACGTCATTAAATACCACACATCTTGAAATATCTCAGGAATTAAACACCTCACGCGTGGTGGTTTCGAGACTCTTAAAACAACTCGAACACCAAGGGAAAATAAAATTATCGCGCAATCAAATTGAGGTTTTAGATTTTT
>PFPU01000115.1 GCA_002793215.1 Flavobacteriales bacterium CG_4_10_14_0_2_um_filter_35_18 | reverse complement strand
AACGAATCCCACTAAACAATTTATATTTATTCCGCCGCGCTGCAACTTTAAACTTTGAACCTTGAACCTTGAACTTTGAACCTTGAACTTTAAACTTCTTATAAATTTCTATAATATGCACAACAAAACCTCTTAAATTTGCACAATAGGGAATTGTTTTTACCTTGGAAATGAGATTACATAAATGATTACGACTTACATAAAAAGAATAGCTGAAGAAGATTTGTTGGAGAAATTAGCTGCTTCAGGAGCCGTACTTATAAAAGGACCAAAATCATGTGGAAAAACAGAAACAGCTAAACAATATGCAAAAAGCTTTTTAGAAATAGATAGGGACAAACAAGTTCCTGTCATAATGGCTACAAATCCACAACTTTTATTGGTGGGCAATACGCCGCGATTAATTGATGAATGGCAAGAACAACCCGAAATTTGGAATTATATAAAGCACGAAGTTGACGACCGTAAAGCTAAGGGGCAATTTATTCTAACAGGTTCGGCTAACCCAACTGATGATGTCAAATTGCATAGTGGGGCTGGGCGTTTTACGGTTGTGCAAATGGACACAATGTCCTGGCAGGAATTAGGTTATTCAACCGGAATCGTTAAACTATCGGATTTGCTGCAAGGGTCTTTTCCAAACTTTTACGATGCAGGTATTTCCCTCGATGTTATTATAGATAAAATGCTGATAGGCGGATGGCCTACTTTATTGGATGAAAATACAAAAAACGCCCTCAAAATGAACAGTGGCTATGTTGATTTACTTTGTGAAGTGGATATGAGCAGGGCATCTGGAGTTAAACGCGACCCATTAAAAGTGCGCAGTTTATTGCGTTCTTTAGCAAGAAATACGGCCACGCTGGTAGATAATAAGACCTTAGAGCAAGATGTAAAAACCACTGACAGAAATGATTTATCGAGAAATACAATTACAGAATATCTTAATGCACTGTCGCGCTTAATGATTTTGTATGAACAACCTGCTTTCAACCCGCATATTCGCTCATCTGCATCGTTGCGAAAATCTCCCAAAAGACATTTGTGCGACACTTCTTTGGCAGTAGCAGCATTGGGGTTGAACAAGGAATCGTTATTAAAAGATATAAAATATACAGGCTTTTTATTTGAGTCATTGGCAACGCACGAGTTAAATGTGTATGCCAAAGCAAATGACGCAACTGTATTTCATTATAACGATTCGTATGGTTTGGAAGTGGATGCTATTGTACAGAAACGCAATGGCGATTATGCTGCTTTTGAAATAAAGCTGGGTGTAGGATTTATTGAACAAGCCGCCGAAAATCTTAAAAAATTTAAGTGTAATATAGATACTGCCAAAATGGATGTCCCTAAATCATTAAACATTATTACCGGAACAGGAATGAGCTATCGACGACCCGATGGAGTAAATGTAATTTCGTTAGCCTCTTTAGGTAAATAATACGCTCCAGCAACAAACAACAAGCAACGAATCCCGCTAAACAATTTATATTTATTCCGCCGCGCTGCAACTTTAAACCTTGAACCTTGAACCTTAAACCTTAAACCCTAAATCCCGCTAAACAATTTATATTCATTCCGCTGAGCTGCAAGAACAAATAACAACGAACAAGAAACATTTTCACGATTTGAATCCGCAAAAGTTGCTATATTTTAGGATTGAAATCCGTAAAATCTGTACTTTTGTTTTTTATTATCTAAAATTATGATAGGTAGGGTACTCGAAAAAACAATAAAAAGCAAGCTTCATAGCGGGAAAGCAATTGTTTTGTTGGGCGCTAGGCAAGTGGGCAAAACCACTTTGCTTAAAACAATTTTTGGTACTTCGGACGAGGTTTTTTGGTTAAATGGAGATGAAATAGATGTACAAGCCTTATTTGCAGCCATTTCTGCCACACGATTAAAAGCTATTTTTGGAGATAAAAAAATAATTATTATTGATGAAGCGCAGCGCATTCACGATATAGGTTTGCGAATGAAACTCATAACGGATCAAATTCCGGAAGTTCAATTAGTGGTTACAGGAAGTTCTTCTTTTGAATTAGCCAATAAACTTAACGAGTCTTTAACGGGTCGTAAATGGGAATACAAAATGTTCCCCTTGTCTTTTGGCGAAATGGTTGCTCATCATGGATTATTAGAAGAAAAGCGTCTCTTGCCCCACCGTATGGTATATGGCTATTACCCAGACGTAGTGAACCATGCGGGGATAGAAAAAGAAATTCTGAAACAGCTCTCAAATAGTTATTTGTATAAAGACGTACTCTTGCTAGAACAAATAAAAAAACCAGAAGGGCTTATTAAATTATTGCAAGGATTAGCCTATCAAATTGGTTCGCAAGTCTCTTATAATGAATTGTCCCAGCTCACAGGGCTTGACGCCAAAACAGTAGAAAAATATATTGAAGTATTAGAGCAGACCTATATTGTTTTCAGATTAGGTTCCTTTAGCAGAAACCTTCGCTCGGAGCTCAAAAAAAGTAGAAAAATCTATTTTTATGACAATGGAATTCGAAATGCCCTAATTGCTAATTTTAACCAAGTAGAACTTCGTACCGATGTGGGGGCTTTATGGGAAAATTTTATGATATCAGAGCGGATGAAATTTACCCACTATGCTCAAAAATGGCCAAATTCCTGGTATTGGCGTACCAAAGAACAAAAAGAAATTGATTATATTGAAGAACAAGAGGGCGTTTTAACCGCTTTTGAATTCAAATGGAATCCCGATGCCAAACATAAAACACCCAAACTGTTTCTAGAAACCTATCCCGGAAGTGAATTTAGAATTATACACCGAGATAATTTGGAAGATTTTTTAATGTAAAAACGCTTTTCGGTTGTGGATTAAACTCCGCAAAAAATGGCAAAAGTTAAACTTATCTTGCCGATGCCAACCTACAACCAATGCCAATAATGCTTAAAGAGGTAAGCCGAGAAGAAAG
>PFPU01000142.1 GCA_002793215.1 Flavobacteriales bacterium CG_4_10_14_0_2_um_filter_35_18 | reverse complement strand
ATTTGGATAAATAACGAAGTATTTACAATTCATCTGTTTAAATTTACAGTTCGGTAAGTATAAATTGCGGTTCTAATGAAAGCTTCACACATTTGCACCATCAATTTTAAATATCATAGCAATGATTAAATTAATTTTAATTTTAAGTCTTTTTTTATTATCACTTATCGGATTTGCTCAAACGCAAGAACAAGGTTTTACAATTAAGGCAACGCTCGTTAATGCATTAAATGATAAGGGTAAAGTACGCTTTGCACTTTATAATTCTGAAGTGAATTACCTTGAGCGAAAACCTACGGCAACGGCTGTTGAACCAATTAAAAACGGTGTTAGTTACGTTGAATTTAACAATTTAAAGCCAGGAACTTATGCCATTATCTGCTTTCACGATGTAAACGAAAATGGTAAAATGGATTTTCAAGAAAATGGCATGCCTCTTGAAGATTATGGTATGACCAACAATATAACCAGTTTTGGTCCGCCCCAATTTAAGGAGGGTAAATTTGAACTTACCAATGCCAATTTATCGCTTGAAATTAAATTTTAAATAAAACAAGGATGAGCAAATACTTTTATAATTTTTTAAAGATTACTTTTTTTATCAGCCTAGCAGTTTATCTTTTTGACCAAGGCGCAGGCTGGATTGATGGTGATCCCATTGGTACTTTTGCCGAGGAACTCAAGCATTTTGCAAATTATTTTTTGTTTGGATTTTTAATTGGTGGTGTAAATATTTACCTCGTAAACCAATTAGACAAAAGGTTTCCTTGGAATACCCATGCCGATAAACGCTTAATTATCGGACTTATAGGCGCTATAATTGTTTCATTATTAGCCATTGCCGCGGCAAACTTTATACTGACCATTTTGTATGGACACAATGTGCAATATTTTTTAGACAATCAAAAAGCCATTCATTATTTTTATTCCTTGCTCATAACGCTTGTTATTGTTTTAATTTTTCACGCATTTTACTTTTACAAAGCATTGTCCGAGAAAAAAGTAACCAATTCTGAAATTGTTGCAAAAACAGAACAAGCCAAATATGAATCTCTTAAAAGTCAGCTAGACCCACATTTTTTATTCAACAGTTTAAATGTTTTGACTTCGTTGATAAGTGAAAATCCAGCGCAAGCTGAAAAATTTGCCACAAAATTGTCAAAGATTTATCGCTATGTGCTCGAACAAAAAGATAAAGATCTAATTCCCCTTCAAGAGGAATTAGATTTTGCAAAATCGTATATGGAACTCCTAAAAATGCGCTTTGAAGATGCAGTAGATTTTAGTTTACCAGAACAGCTATTTAACCCCGATTTTAAAATTGTGCCCTTATCTTTACAAATATTGTTAGAAAATGCCGTAAAACACAATGTTATTAGCAAAGAAAAACCACTGAAGATTGCCATCTTTATTAAAAATGAAAGCCTTTGTGTTGAAAATAGATGCCAATTTAAACAGGTATTAAATAAAAGTACACAACTTGGCTTAAAAAATATTTTCGAACGCTATGCACTCATTTCAAAAAGACGGGTTGAAGTGGTAAAAACAAATGAATTATTTAGCGTTTGCATCCCATTATTAACTAAAAAAATTAAAATTATGGACACCAATTTTTTATTAGAAGAGCGCTATTTATCGGCCAAACGCCGCGTAAAAGCAATGAAAGATTTTTATATAGGATTAATTTCATACAGCCTAATTATTCCGTTCTTATTTTATATGTGGCATACTTATACACCCGATGCACTTCAGTGGTTTTGGTTTCCCGCAATTGGAATGGGAGCAGGCTTAGCCATTCAAGCAGCGCAGGCTTTTAATTACACCCCATTTTTAGGCCGCAATTGGGAGGAACGCAAACTTCGAGATTTAATGAACGATGATAAAAAACAATTTTGGGAATGAAAACAAATCACCATATTTAATTAAAATTGCTAACAAACAACAGTAAATCAAATCAATTATGCAAACACAAGATCAAAAATATATCAGAGCTCAAGCCCGATTAAAGGAGCTTAAAAAATTCTACGCCTCATTAGGGTCTTATATTTTAGTCAATTTATTTTTATTGGGAGTCAATTATTTAACCTCTTGGGAACACAAGTGGTTTATATGGGTTGTATTCGGTTGGGGACTAGGCTTGGCCTTACACGCCTTTAAGGTATTCGGTTTTTTCGGTATTTTTGGAAGGGATTGGGAAGAACGTAAAATTAAAGAATTAATGGATAAAGATCAGTCCGATAAATGGCAATAAAAGTTGTTATTGTAGAAGATGAGCAACCTGCTGCCAGACGCTTAAAGCGGATGGCAGAGGCTTTGCAACTCAATGTTGTAGCATTATTACACTCAGTTGATGAAGCTATTAATTGGTTTGCTAACAATCCACATCCCGATTTAATTTTTTTAGACATTCAACTTTCTGATGGTCTATCTTTTGAGCTATTTGAGGCAATCGAAATTAAAAGTGCCTTAATTTTTACCACTGCTTTTGATGAATATGCCCTTAAAGCCTTCAAATTAAATAGTGTTGATTATTTGTTAAAACCAATTGACGAAGACGAATTGGCATTTGCTATAAAGCAATTTCAGCAAAAGGAACACAAACAATTAGAAGGTTTGCAATTTGATATTGAGCAAATTAAAAAATTGCTTACCAATCCATTAGACCGAAAGTTTAAGAACCGATTTACCATAAAAATTGGTCAGCGCCTTAAAATGATTCCTATTGAAGAAGTGGTTTGCTTTTATAGCGAAAACAAAGGCACTTATTTGCACACCAATCAAAATAGAAGTTACCTCATTGACGGCACGCTTGAACAAATTGAAATGCTGATTGACGCCTCAAAATTTTTTAGGGTAAATCGTACTTTTTTAGTAAATATTCAAGCCATAAAAGACATAATTGCCTTTACAAATAACCGACTAAAACTTGATATTCAATATTTTGATAAAGAAACCATCATCGTCAGTCGTGAAAAAGTAAAAGACTTTAAAGATTGGCTCGAAAAATAATTATTCAGTTTTAAAACAAGGTAATTTGCCCATCTTCGCCAACTTGTTTTTCATTGTCATCACGCTTTTGAAGTTCATTCACCGCAGTGTTAAAAGTAGGCGTCTCATCTAACTCTAAATCTTCACTCTCAACTTCTAAATTTTCAAGAATCGGTGCTTCATAAGGAAGTGGCTCTTGCAAATCAATGGTTTTAATTTTTTCTTTTGTTAATAAATTGCCGAGTGCTTTAATGCCTTTAACAGAGATAAATTCCTCAAAATTAATAGATAAATCTTCCAAACTGCGTTTAGAAAACACCACAGTTGCCAGTGGGCGATAATCGGTTGAAACTAGTTCTAATTTAGATTTTGGATGTTCGCTAATAAAAAGTTCCTCTTTATTGGGATTGTCAACCATAAAACGTTTGACATAATAGCGCTCTTTGTCTCCATCAAAATAAACAGCCGAAATGGGTTTATTTGGAATCCATTTTTCTAAAATAATCATATCATCATCAAAATGAGCATCCAAATTAGGGGCAATGGTTTTGATGAGTCCTTTTTGAGAAATGATTAGTAAGCGATCGGCGGGCATAAATTCTCCAAGTAATTCGCCTCTTCCATCAACATTTAAGCGTTGTACGGCATCGTCAAACCATATTTTACGAGGTTTTAAAGTTGATATGCCTTCGCTTCGCAATTCAATTTTACGAATGGAATATTTGGAAACAGTATTACCTTTTACATTACGGCCTTTAATGGCAAGGCTTGCAAAATCAATATCCCATTTTAACTTTTTAACATGACCTAAAGCCCTTAGGTTTATGGTTACCGTTTCGGCTTCACCATTGGGATTAGCCGAAAAATACAAGACTTTAGAATCGGGGGTATCATTCGTTAAATTATAGGCTTTATCACGGGTAACGCCCGTAACTGGAAAGCGTTTTATAAAGGTAGGTCCACTTTTACCTTGGCGGTAAATCATGTTATAAATGGTGCGCTTATCATTCTTTTTAAAGATGGCCACATGGATAATATCTTTACCAATAAAAGCCTTGGCGGATACTTTTGTTATAAACATAGACCCATCGGCTAAAAAGACAATAATATCATCAATATCAGCACAGTCGGCAACATATTCATCCTTTTTAAGCGAGGTGCCAATAAAGCCTTCTTCACGGTTGACATATAGTTTTATATTGCGCATCACCACTTTGGTAGCGATGATGTTTTCGAAAGACCGTATTTCAGTTTTGCGCTCACGTCCATTGCCATATTTTTCTTTAAGGCTTTTAAAATAAGCGATTGCAAATTCGATGATATGTTCTAAATTAAAATTGACATCTTTAAGTTTATCTTCAAGTGAATCAATTAGTTGTTTGGATTTATCTAAATCAAATTTTGATATTTTTTTGATTCTAATTTCGGTTAACCTAATCAAATCATCTTCGTTAATAGCGCGTTTTAAAAGTTTTATATAAGGTTTTAAACCCTCGTCAATGGCGTGCAAAACACCTTCCCAAGTTGACTCTTGTTCAATATTGCGATAAATTCTGTTTTCAATAAATAGGCGTTCTAACGATGCTGCGTGCCACTGTTCTTCAAGTTCATCTCTTAAAATTTCAAGCTCTTGTTTTAAAAGAGAAACTGTTTGATTGGTAGAAATTTGTAAGATTTCATTTACGCCGATAAAAATGGGTTTATTATCCTGAATGATACAAGATAGCGGCGATAAGGAGGTTTCGCAAAGGGTAAACGCAAATAGGGCATCGATGGTTTTATCGGGCGAAACATCATTGGGAAGGTGAATTAAAATTTCAACTTCGGCAGCAGTGTTATCTTCAATGTGTTTTATTTTAATTTTGCTCTTTTCATTGGCTTTTAAAATGCTGTCAATTAGTGTTGTAGTTGTTGTTCCAAACGGAATTTCGCTAATGACCAAAATCTTTTTATCGAGAACCGCTATTTTAGCGCGCACTAAAACCCGACCGCCTCTTAAGCCGTCATTGTAATTTGAAAAATCGGCTACACCACCCGTTTGAAAATCGGGGAGGATGCTAAAGGGGCGACCTTTTAAAATCTTTATAGAAGCGTCAATTAATTCATTAAAATTATGAGGTAAAATTTTTGTTGAAAGTCCAACGGCAATACCTTCGGTGCCTTGTGCCAGCAACAATGGAAATTTTACCGGTAAATTGACTGGCTCTTTGCGGCGGCCATCATAAGAGGCTTGCCAAATTGTGGTTTTAGGATTAAAAACGACTTCTAAAGCAAATTTTGACAATCGGGCTTCAATATAACGTGAAGCGGCTGCGCGGTCGCCGGTTAAAATATTACCCCAGTTTCCTTGCATATCTATTAACAAATCCTTTTGGGCTATTTGAACCATGGCGTCCGAAATACTGGCATCGCCGTGTGGGTGATATTGCATGGTATGGCCTACAATATTAGCGACTTTATTATAACGCCCATCATCTAAATCTCTCATTGACTGCATGATGCGACGTTGAACGGGCTTTAACCCATCCGTTAAGGCAGGTACGGCACGTTCTAAAATAACATAAGAGGCATAGTCTAAAAACCACTCTTTAAACATTCCTGTTACTTTGGTGATGGTTTCTTGTTCTGAAGGTTGTGATTCTGGGTTAAGATTGTTGTTTTCGATATTCATTTAAACTTTAGCGTGATTTTCGGAAATAATTTTATGTAGCGATTGTTTTAGTGCGTGTATTCTTCTTGGACTTAAATGTGTAATATTAAAGGAATTTTTTACAAGAGTGCTATGATGTGATGATTTTAAATAAATATTTAATCTTTTATTTATGAAATAGTTTTGAATTTTATAATGGTCTAGTTTCTCTTTCGGAAATTCAACAGCCACAAGCAACTCGGGTCTAAATTCTTCTTTAAAAATACTGTCATTTTTAATACTTACCACCATTCCGGTGCTGTCATATTCAAAATATTCATGGCCTCTAAAAATATAAATTAACAGTAGTACGATAAAAACTATTAAACCATATTTAGCCATTTCATAGTCTTTAAATAAAAATTCCGTTGAAATGATAAATAAAAAAATTGCTACCAAAATAAATATAATTGTTTGGTAAATTGATTTATGCGCAAGCGCACGTTTTTTGTTATTAAATTTCATAACTCTAATATTAAATACGTTAAGTCCCCACTATTAGTATTTAAACAAAAGCTCTATAATTAAGTTTCTATTACATCTAATTCTATTTTTAAATTATTTACAATGAATTCTTGTCGGTCAGGGGTATTTTTACCCATATAAAATTCTAACAATTGTTCAATTTCCACTTCTTTATCAAGCATAACGGGTTCTAAGCGAATGCTTTTGCCAATAAAATGCTTGAATTCGTCTGGAGAAATTTCACCTAAACCTTTAAATCGGGTGATTTCATTTTTGCCATTAAGTTTAATGATGGCTTCTTGTTTTTCGGTTTCAGAATAGCAATAGATGGTTTCTTTTTTATTGCGGACTCTAAATAAAGGGGTTTCTAAAATGTATAAATGCCCTTCTTTAATGAGTTCAGGAAAAAATTGCAAGAAAAAGGTGATGAGCAGCAAGCGTATGTGCATACCATCAACATCGGCATCGGTAGCAATAATAATATTGTTATAACGCAAGTCTTCAATACCTTCTTCAATGTTTAAGGCTGCTTGCAAAAGGTTAAATTCTTCGTTTTCGTAAACTATTTTTTTAGTGAGACCGTAGGCATTCAAGGGTTTACCCTTTAAGCTAAAAACGGCTTGGGTATTGACATCTCTAGATTTAGTAATTGAGCCGCTTGCCGAATCGCCTTCGGTTATAAAAAGGGAGCTTTCTAAGCGCAAATCACTTTTCATATCGGTTAAATGTGCCCTGCAATCTCTCAACTTTTTGTTGTGTAGATTCGATTTCTTGGCGCTTTCTTTGGCTAGTTTTCTAATACCGGAAAGTTCTTTGCGCTCTTTTTCGGCAGCTAGAATTTTTTTGTGAATTTTTTCAGCCGTTTCCGGATTTTTGTGAAGGTAATTGTCGAGTTTTGTTTTTAAAAAGTCGTTGATATAAGTTCTAACGGTTGGCAAATCGTCGCCCATTTCGGTAGAGCCCAATTTGGTTTTAGTTTGACTTTCAAAAATTGGTTCAACAACTTTTATACTTATGGCTGCTACTATTGATTTGCGAATATCCGATGCATCGTAAGCTTTTCCAAAATAATTGCGAATGGTATTGACAATGGCTTCTCTAAAGGCGACTTGATGTGTTCCGCCTTGGGTGGTATTTTGTCCATTTACAAATGAATGGTATTCTTCACTATATTGGGCTTTACTGTGTGTTATAGCAACTTCAATATCATCTCCTAAAAGGTGGATAATAGGATAAAGTCGGGCATTTTCGGTAATTTTTTCATCTAATAAATCCTTTAATCCCTGTTCTGAAAAGTATTTTTCACCGTTAAAAAGGATAGTTAAACCCGTATTTAAATACACGTAATTTTTAAGCATTTTAACCACATATTCATGGCGGTATTTGTAGCTTTTAAAAATTTCGTGGTCGGGGATAAAGCTTACTTTAGTGCCTTTTCGTGCGATAGAACTTTGAATGGGTAATTGCTCGGTTAAGTTGCCACATTCAAAACTGACTTCTACGGTTTTTTCATCTCTAAAAGACTGCACTTTAAACGATGAAGACAAGGCATTTACGGCTTTGGTTCCAACGCCGTTTAATCCAACCGATTTTTTAAAGGCTCTTGAATCGTATTTACCGCCGGTATTCATTTTAGAAACCACGTCAACCACTTTGCCAAGTGGAATGCCACGACCGTAATCGCGTATGGTAACGGTATCATTTTTAACGGTGACTTCAATCACTTTACCGGCGCCCATAACATATTCGTCAATGGCGTTGTCAATAACTTCTTTTATAAGGATGTAGATGCCGTCATCTGCCGAAGAGCCATCGCCTAATTTGCCAATATACATCCCGGGACGCGTTCTAATATGCTCTTTCCAATCGAGGGATTTAATATTGTCTTCGGTATAGCTTGTTTGATTTGTCATCTATATTAGTTGAATTCTAAAAACTGTTAAAGGTACTTAAAGCGCTATTAAGTTAAAAGCGAAATCTAAAAAATTATTAACAGATTCTATCATTAAATCAGTAAAAAGATAATTCTACACAAGGCCTTTTGCTAAGAAATTAAAAATCAATTCTAAAAACCAAATTAGCAATGCGTTCTAAGGAAGCCTTATCGGCAGAATTAATGAGGTTGGAGGTTTGGTTGATATAATAGTCGCGACTTAAGACATTCTCCTTTTTAAAAATATTGAGAT
>PFPU01000072.1 GCA_002793215.1 Flavobacteriales bacterium CG_4_10_14_0_2_um_filter_35_18 | reverse complement strand
AATACCTAAATTTAAATTGATTGGTGTGTTAACAACCCCACAGTGGCATTTCATAAAAGCATCTTTATTTTTGCCATAACGATAGCCGTGAATACACAAAAAAGTAGTTTCGGTTGTTATGACTTTTTCTTGAAGTCCAATTAAGGCATTAGCCAATTTAAAAGTTGAGCCAGGTGGATATTGCGCTAATAAACCGCGGTCAAATAAAGGTCTATTTATAGAGTCTAAGTATAATCCAGTAAAATTTTTGGAGCGTTCTCTGCCAACCAATATATTGGGGTCGTAACTAGGCGCGGTTACCATAGCTAAAATTTCACCACTCGATGGTTCAATAGCTATAATACCGCCACGTTTATGTTGCATTAAAAGTTCGGCATATTGCTGTAATTCGGTATCTATTGTTAAAACTAAGTCTTTTCCGGGAATAGCTTTTCTGTCAATGGCACCGTTTCTATAAGAGCCAATTGCTTTATTAAATCGGTTATGCTGAATGTATTGGATGCCTTTAATGCCTCTTAATTCTTTTTCATACTGATATTCAATGCCACTTGTACCCATTAATTCCCCTTGCTGATAATAGGGGTAACGCGTAAGTTGGTCTTCATTAATTTCACTAATATAGCCTAAAACATTGGCAGCGCTTTTTATGGGATAATTTCTAAGAATGCGCCTCTGAATATAGAAACCCGAAAATTTGTGAAGCACTTCTTGTAATGCTCCAAAGTCTTCTTTTGACAACTGTTTTAAAAATACCGATGGTAATCTGGGCGAATAGATGGTTGCTTTTGCTATTTGGTTGATAAAAGTTTCTTTAGTAATGTGTGTTAAATTGCAAAATTCAAGGGTGTCTAAAGTTTTAACTTCTCCAGGTATCACCATGATGTCAAACGAAACCTGATTTGCTACTAAAAGCACGTTATTTCTATCAAAAATATAACCTCTATCGGGATAGTCATATTTTATTTTTACAGCATTATTATTTGAAAGTTGCTCGTAACGCTTATCTATAAGTTGCAAATAAAACAAGCGCATTATAAATAAAATACTTATAATAACTGTTAAGTTGCGCAACAAATGATTGTTGTTGTTCATCGCTTTTTATTAATGAATAAGCTACTTAAAAATAGTAATAAAATAAAGGTAAAAACACTCGAAAATAGGGTAAAAGTAAACACACTTTGCAGCGCACTAAATTTAAAATAGGTGAGTTGAAAAATAATGTAATGGTGAATGAGTATTAAGATAAATAAATAACTCACTTGTCGGCTAAAAACCATGCTTTTTATATTAAATAAAACGGGATCAAATTCGGTTCTGCCCGAAATCATTTTTAGTATTGGAAGTCTTAGATAGGCAATAAAAAGTGAAGCTGCCGCATTAATACCTCCCGAATTTGAAAAAAAATCGATGCTTAATCCTAACAAAAAAGACAAGATTAAAAAGACAAATCGGTTGTTGGTAATAGGGTAGATTAATATAAATAATATATAAATCATAGGTTGTGCATATCCAAATAAACTCATATTGTTAAATAGCGTTATTTGAACAAGTATTAAAATAAAAAACAAAAATCCTAATTTTAAACTAATGGTGTTCAATGTTATCTGTGTTTTCTAAGGTTTTTATTTCATTGGAATCTTTATTAATGATAAGATAAACATGGCCAATGGCGCTCATATCATTAAACAGTTTTATATCAATTTTAGTATAATAATTATTATTGGTTTTAATATATTGAATGCGACCAACCGGAATTCCTAATGGAAAAATTGTTGATTGTCCGCCGGTAACAACTGTATCTCCAACATGTATAAGGGCTTGTCTGGGCAAATCAATTAATTGTAAAATGTTATAATGCTGCCCATCCCAAACAAGTGAACCAAAATAATCAGTTTTTTTGAGCTTGACATTAATTTTTGATTTTTGATTGAGAATAGAAATTACAGTGGCATATTTTTTTGAAGTATTGTTTACAACGCCAATAATTCCCTTTTCATTAATAACGCCTAAATCAATTTTCACACTGTCTAAAGTGCCCTTATCTATGGTGAGGTAGTTGTTTAGCTTTGTAAATTCATTTCTTATAACTGTGGCCGAAAGGTATTTATATTTTTGATCGAATGGTAAATAACTTGAGTCTAAGACTGTGGCTTTTTGCGTTTTTAAAAATTCTAATTTATTTTTAAGCTCCGTATTTTCTTTTAAAAGGAGTTGGTTATTTAATTTGAGGTCAATATATGATTCAAAATTGTTTAGGTGCTTTAAAACACCACCCGCAATTTGATTTGTTGAATTTATAAAAACACTTTTATGGTAGGAGTTGTTATAGATTGTTAAAGAAAAAGCAAAGGTTTCAAGCAACAAAAACAGCAGAAAGTATTGATACTTTACTATAAAATTAAAAAAATGTTGCATATAAGCTCATTCTATTTCATCAAAACTATTTTATATTTTTCAATATTTTTTAAAGCTGTCCCCGTGCCCCTAACAACTGCTCTTAAAGGGTCTTCGGCTACGTAAACTGGCAAGTCGGTTTTTCTTGATAAACGCTTGTCTAAACCTCTTAACATAGAGCCACCACCAGCCATATAAATACCTGTGTTATAAATATCTGCAGCCAATTCAGGCGGTGTTTTTGAAAGCGTTTCCATAACGGCATCTTCAATTCTTAAAATTGATTTATCAAGGGCTTTGGCAATTTCTCTATACGAAACCTGTACCTGTTTTGGTTTGCCCGATAGCAAATCTCTCCCTTGAACCAACATATCTTCGGGTGGAACTTCCAAATCTTCGGTAGCTGCACCGATTTGAATTTTCACTTTTTCGGCAGTGCGTTCGCCCACATATAAATTGTGTTGGGTGCGCATATAATACGCAATATCATTTGTAAAAACATCACCGGCAACTTTAACCGATTTATCACAAACAATACCGCCTAAGGCAATGACTGCAATTTCGGTTGTGCCACCTCCAATATCAATAATCATATTGCCTTTTGGTTGCATAATATCAATGCCAATTCCTATGGCTGCTGCCATTGGTTCGTGAATTAAATAAATTTCTTTAGCATTCATGTGCTCAGCCGAATCGCGTACGGCTCTTTTTTCAACTTCGGTAATACCTGATGGAATGCAAATAACCATCCGTAAAGACGGTGCAAAAAAGCGTTTTTTTATAGATGGAATGCATTTGATAAATTCTTTTATCATCTGTTCCGATGCCTCAAAATCGGCAATAACACCATCTTTCAAAGGGCGAATTGTTCTAATATTTTCGTGGGTTTTGCCTTGCATTAAATCGGCTTTTTTTCCGATGGCTATAATTTTGCCGGTAGTTCTATCCCTAGCTACAACTGAAGGACTGTCAATAACCACTTTATCATTATGAATAATCAAAGTGTTAGCAGTTCCTAAATCTATTGCTATATCTTCTGTTAAGAAATCGAAAAATCCCATTCTTTAGTTTGTTTTTTTGAAAATTTAGTTCACAAAGTTAATAAAATTAATGTTTAAAATGTCGGATATTAGTAAATACCATACTCATTTTATTGGCATTGCAATAATCGATAGATAATTGGTCTTTAATAGAACCCCCAGGTTGAATTACAGCATTGATACCGGCGTTTTTTGCAATTTCTACACAGTCGGGAAAAGGGAAAAAGGCATCGCTTGCCATAACCGCATCGGTTAAATCAAAATTAAAATGTTGTGCTTTTACAATTGCCTGATTTAAAGCGTCAACACGACTTGTTTGACCCGTTCCACTGGCAAATAATTGATTGTTTTTTGCCAAAACAATGGTGTTAGACTTGGTGTGTTTACAAATTTTGGATGCAAATATTAAATCGCTTAACTGGGTTTTTGTAGGGCTTAAAATGGTGGCGGTTGTTAAATCGGTAATTCCATCCGTTTTTAAATCCCGATCTTGATACAGCACACCGTTTAAAGCCGTTCGGTATTGCGTTTTTGGCAATTCAAAAAGCTTTTGTGTTAAAATAACGCGATTTTTTTTACTTTTTAAAATCGTTAAAGCAGCGTCATCATAACCAGGCGCGATAACAACCTCGCAAAACAGGTTATTTATTTGTTGAGCGGTTGCTAAATCAATGGGTTTATTTGAATTTAAAACACCTCCAAAAGCCGAAGTTGGATCGCCTGCCAAGGCATCTAAATAGGCTTGACAAAGAGTTTCGCGTTGTGCCAAACCACAAGCGTTATTGTGTTTTAATATGATAAAGGTGGGCTTATCATTCATGAATTCGCTCATCAAATTTACTGAGGCATCTACATCTAATAAATTGTTATAAGATAATTCTTTGCCGTGTAATTTGTCGAACATAGCCTCTAAATCACCATAAAAATAGCCCTTTTGATGAGGGTTTTCACCATATCGCAAAGGGTTTATCACATCAAAGCTCGCTCTAAAGTTTGTTTCGGTTGTGTTTAAATAGTTAAAAATTGCGGTGTCGTAATGGCTTGAAATGGCAAAAGCTTTAGCAGCGTAAATTTTGCGTTGTTCTAAACTAAATTCGCCTTTTTGAGCAATTAAAAGCCTTAAAAAATCATCGTATTGCGTGCGGGCAGAGATACACAAAACATCTTTAAAATTTTTAGCTGCTGCGCGAATGAGTGAAATGCCACCGATATCAATTTTTTCGATAATAGCTTGTTCACTAGCATTACTTTCGACCGTTTTTTCAAACGGATATAAATCGACAATGACCACATCAATTTCGGGAATTTCATATTCGGCCAATTGCGCCAAGTCACTGTTGTTTTCACGACGACCTAAAATACCTCCAAAAACTTTAGGGTGAAGTGTTTTTACCCTACCTCCAAGTATTGATGGATAATTGGTTAAGTCTTCAACGGGTTGAACGGCAATGCCCAAATCGGCAATAAATTTTTCGGTACCACCTGTTGAATAAAGCGTAAAGTTTAAGGCGTTTAACTGCTCAACAATAGGCTTTAACCCCTCTTTTTGAAATACCGATATTAAAGCCGATTTTGCACGTTTTTTTGAAGTCATTTTTTGTGTTTTAATTTTGTGCAAAACTACAAAAAGCCTAAGCCAATACAAAGTTAAAAACCTTAATGCTTGTTAAATTTATACCCAAAATTTAGGGCTTATCAACAAATTAAACGGCGGTGGTAATTTAACTGCCCCAGATGATAATTTAAATGTCCTGTTAAGTGGATGAGAAAATAGGTGGTTGTCATCTCCGTTCCAAAAACAGTTATGGGATAAGTTTTATCAAAATCGGTGTCATTTAATGATTCAATTGTTTTTTTAATGACCTGTTTGGTAGATTCAATTTGTGCTTTTAATTGCTTTATGGCAATTCCTTTTAAAGAAAATTCATCATCGCGATGGCGGATGTATCCTGAGTTTCCAAGCGTTGCGCCAATAAAATGATTGAGGTTACCGATGAGGTGCAAACACAAATTTCCACCTGAATTTGGTACGCTTGAAGTTGACTTCCACAAAGCGTCTTCATCCGCGTAAAGCGAAATTTCAGTACTCAATTTTGTGAGCTGTAAGTCAAAAAGTTTAAGGAGCGCCGTTTTCATTATTTTGGAACATAATTTAGTTTTACGGTAATTGAAGCCGTTTTTTTAATTGAAGAGGTGTTAAAAGTGCCGCCCCAAGAATAATCTTCGGCCGAATTTTCGCCGGTTATTTGAAAAATACCCATCGAAGCCGATTTTAATTTTCCTAAGGTTCCACCTGAATTTTCAGCAATTTTTTCGGCGCGAATTTTGGCATCTTCGGTAGCTTTTGAAATCATTTCAATTTTTAAATCCGCCAATTTTGTGTAATAATAGCGCGGATTTTCGGAGTTAAATTGAATTCCTGAATTTAATAATTCGGTAATTTCACGTGCTATTTTAGTAATTTTTTCAACCTCTTTTGATTCAATACTCAAATTTTGAGTCAGGGTATAATTCAAAAATTCAGTACCAATATATTTGTCATCAGCCGAGTATTTTTCTGTTGTATTTTTTGTGGTTGTTACCGCATTAAACACAATGTTTTCGGGGTTTACACCCTTACTTTTAAAATAGTCTAGAATTAAGATTTTGTCTTTTTTAAGTTGTAAAAAAGCAGTTTTTAAATCTTTACTTTCAGTTGAAAAACTACCATCCCAAACAATTAAATCGGAGGTAAAATTTTGAACGCCCAATCCGGTAACGCTAATATCACCTGACGATTTTAAGCGGTTAACATAGGCATTCCCCAATAAAAAGGAAGCGATTATAATGGCCAAGCCAAAAATTAGGGCATTTGAATTTTTTGATAGCATTTTTTTTGATTTTTAGTGCTGCAATATACTAATAGATTGTCAATTACAAAAAAAAATGAAAGCCGATAACAAAATAATTAATCCTTGGTTAATCGCTTTAATCGCCTATTTTCGGCTTGATGAAAACGTTCTTTTTGCACCTCGGTGATGAGTTCTAGTTGTGGGACTTCAAATTTTTTGCCATTTTCGTCTATGGCAACCATAGTAAAATAGCTGGTATTGCTATGTCTAACGGTACGTTTTTTTATATCTTCGGCAATCACTTTAATGCCGACTTCTAAAGAGGATTTTCCGGTATAATTAACCGAAGCCAAAAAGGTGAGCAGTTCACCCATAAAAATGGGTTGTTTAAAGGTTACTTTATCAACCGAAATGGTAACAACATATTCGCCACAGTACCTACTTGCACAGGTATAAGCTACTTTATCCAACATTTTTAGGAGTTCACCGCCGTGCATGCGCCCGCTAAAATTTGCCATTTCGGGCGTTACTAAAATAGTCATTTCGGTACAGGGTTGTTGGATGCTGATTGGCTGGGGATTGTTCATAAGCGTAGTATTTGTTTTTGAGTTTTAGACTTTTAAAAAGGGTTTTCTTTACAAAAAGGCTGCTAAATTTTGTTTAGAAACTTCGGCGCAAACAAATTCTAAAAAGCGCTCATCGGCATCGGTGAATGGGGCGGTGCTGTGTGAATCAATATCTATTTGGCCAATATTTTTGCCATTCACAAAAATAGGAACTACAATTTCACTCTTAACCTTAAATCCACACGAAATGTAATTTTCTTGTGCCGTTACGTCCTGTACAACAAAATTTTTATTGCTAACCGCCACCTGTCCGCAAATGCCTTTTCCAAAGGGAATAATGGTGTGTTCGGTTGGTGCGCCTGCAAAGGGACCAAGTATGAGTTCGTTTTCAGCGCCATTTTTAAAATAAAATCCAACCCAGTCATAATAAGGAATGCTTTCTTTTAAGAGCTTGCAAATGGCTTGCAATTTTTGTGAAAGGGCAACATTGTTGGCAAGGATGTTAATAATTTTAGATTCAAGTAGTGTAAAATTCATAGTAATCTTGTAATTTTGAACTGTTAATAGTGCAAAAATACCAATCTTTTAAACGTGAAAAACAATAAGCCCGTTATAATATTTTTAGTAAAATTTTTTGTTACTTATTTTGTGCTATTTTCTATCTATTCATCATATTTACATAAATATCAGGTTAAAGTTCCTTTATTTTCTTGTGATAAAATTACAAATACAGTAGCAAACCACACCAAAATTGTTGCCAAATGGATGGGCTATCATATTTATAGCGAACAGCACGACAAGGAGTTATCTGTTAAATTAATAGTTGGCGGAAATTATACAGCAAGGGTTATTGAAGGTTGTAATTCGGTTAGTGTTATCATCTTGTTTTTAGCTTTTATAATTGCCTTTTCAGGAAGTTTTAAAGCGACACTTTTATTTGGTTTGTTTGGCAGTTTTTTAATTTACAGTATCAATATCTTGCGCATTGTCGCGCTAACCTTGTTGCTTTACAAATATCCCGAATACCAAGAGGTGTTACACGCCTTAATTTTTCCGGCAATTATTTACGGATTGGTATTTGTTTTATGGATTGTTTGGGTACGCCAATTTTCACATCATAAAAAGATAAAAAATGACAAAGCCAGTTAAAATAGTTATTATTATTGGTCTATTTTTAATGCTGATGTTGATTCGTGCATTAGAACCTTGGCTGTTTTATGATCCTTTTATTCAGTATTTTAAAAATGACTATTTGTATAAAGCCATTCCTGTTTTTGTAACGTCAAAATTGTTTTTAAACATTTTTTTTAGATATTCATTGAACCTTGTTTTTTCATTAGCCATTTTATATGTGGCCTTTCAAAAGTGGTCGGTAATTGTGTTTTCTATTAAATTTTATACCATTTCATTTATTATTTTGACTTTGGTTTTTTATACCCTCTTGCAAAGTGGCTTTGACAATGGATATTTATTGGCATTTACATTCGAAGGTTTTTAATACACCCACTTTTTGTACTTATTTTATTGCCTGCTTTTTACTTCCAAAAAAAGGAAGAAAAGTTAAATTAAAAATAGTTGTACACTGGCTTTTTTATTCAGTTATATATTCAAATATTATTTTCGGATTTACTGATTCCGATTCTGTTTTTTGTTTGAAAATCTCCAATTTTTTATTGTACTTAATTGTCAAAGTGTCAAAACTTTTCCATTCAAAACTTACATCTTTTGGCTTTATAAATACAGCGCTTGCTACAAAGATTGGTTCAGGTTTAATATTTTCATCGTAATTGCAATCTGTTGCATAAATATGAATTGACCTATTAAGAGTTGCATTTCCAGTCATTTCAGTCATTTTTATTTTCCGCAAACCTTCGTAATCGCATTCCACTTTTAATTCCGTTTCGGTTGGTTCGTCAAAAATCTCAAAGTTTGCCATAAAAACAACGTATCCGATTATGGCTATAATTCCGAGTAATAAAATTCCAATTAGTGTCTTTTTTATCAATTTGAGTTCGGTTTTTAGCTTGTGTACAACGGTTCTCGGCTTGGCGATGTGGCGGAAATCGAAGCATAAAAGTTCAGTTTTGCACAAAAGTTGATGCGAGGTAGAATGTTCAATTAACCACAGAACCCGCCATTGAACCAAACGCCTGTAAGCG
>PFPU01000036.1 GCA_002793215.1 Flavobacteriales bacterium CG_4_10_14_0_2_um_filter_35_18 | reverse complement strand
GAGTAGCATCCTTAAAACTTCCAAATCCATTAAAAACAGTGATTTTATTTTTATCCATTAAAAAATTAATACCTCCTGTAGTTTGAGCGACCACCTCGTTTTTGCGGTCTATCATTTGTTTAAAATTTAAGCTCATTCCTTTTAAGTCGATGCCGTGTTTTTCAAAATGGTTTTTGGCATCGTCAAAATGATGTGATGAGTCTAATAAGGCTTTACTCGGAATACATCCCACATTTAAACAAGTGCCCCCCAATGTTTTATATTTTTCAATAAGGGCTGTTTTAAAACCCAATTGTGCACAACGAATGGCGCAAACATAACCACCTGGGCCTGAACCGATAATAACGACATCAAATTTTTTCATTTTCTTAATATTTTTAAAATTTTAGACTTTGGCAGATTTTAACATAGGGCAAATTTAAATAAAATGGCAAGATTGACTTTATAATTCGTTTATTTTATCAATCCCGCCCGTTTTAACAAGGCATTTGCATCGGGTTCTTGACCTCTAAAGCGCTTGTATAAAACCATTGGATCTTCGGTACCTCCTTTTGAAAGGACATGTTCTTTAAATGAATCGGCTATTTTTTTATTAAAAATGCCGTTGGCTTTAAAATAAGCAAAGGCATCGGCATCTAAAACTTCGGCCCATTTATAAGAATAATAACCTGCCGAATAACCGCCGTGAAAAATATGCGAAAAAGCAGTGCTCATGCAGTTTTCGGCAACATCTGGATACAATTGCGTATTGGCAAAAGCAGCTATTTCAAAGGCTTTAACGCTTTTAATATCCTTGGGGTTTTTAGTATGCCATTGCATATCTAGCAAACCAAAACTCAGCTGGCGCAAACTTGCCAAACCCTCTAAAAAATTAGCTGCAGTTTTTATTTTTTCGATTAAATCGGATGGTATTTTTTCACCGGTTTGATAATGAACGGCAAAGAGGTCTAAAGTTTCTTTTTCATAACACCAATTTTCTAAAACCTGACTTGGAAGTTCAACAAAATCCCAAAAAACACTTGTGCCACTTAAACTTGGATAAGTTGTGTTTGCCAACATCCCGTGAAGGGAATGCCCAAATTCGTGAAATAAAGTGGTAACTTCATTAAAGGTCAATAACGAAGGCTGGGTTTTGGTTGGCTTGGTAAAATTGCAAACAATAGAAATGTGTGGGCGACTATTTTCACCATCTTTTATCCATTGATCTTTAAATGACGTCATCCAAGCGCCTTGACGTTTGCCGGGACGTGGAAAAAAATCGCCATAAAAAATTGCTTTAAAATCGCCTTTTTCATCGGTAACCTTAAAGGTTTTTACCTCCATGTGATAGGTATCAATGTTTGTAAGTGGTTCAAAAGTAAGTCCGTATAATTTTTTAGCGACTTTAAAAACGCCATCTAAAACATTTTCGAGTTTAAAATAAGGTTTAAGCAGCTCTTCGTCAAAATCTAAGCTTCGTTTTTTAAGGATTTCGCTGTAATAAGCACCATCCCATTTTTGAAAATCACTAATGCCATCTGCCAAAGCCAATTGTTTTAATTGCTCAAATTCCTTTTGTGCAGCGGGTTTTGCTTTTTGAAGTAGCTCGTCTAAAAATTTAAAAACCTTAGCCGGATTTTTTGCCATGCGCTCTTCTAAAACAAAGTCGGCGTGAGTGTTGTATCCCAACAATTTAGCACGCTCCGATTTTAGTTTTACAAGTTTCAAAACAACTTTTTCATTATTATTTTTATTGTTAGCAAAGCCTTTTGAGCCAAAAGCCTTTGCTAAAGTTTCGCGTAAAGCTCGGTTTTTAGCATAAGTCATGAAAGGGATGTAACTCGGTGCATCTAAAGTGATTAGCCAGCCATTTAAACCCTTTTCTTTTGCCAGTAATTTTGCGGCATTTTTGGCATGTTCGGGCAAACCCTCTAAATCTGATTGTTGCAACAAGTTTAGTTGGTAGGCATTGGCATCCGCCAAGATATGTTCACCAAAAGTTAAACCTAATTTAGCTAATTGCTTGTCAATTTTGCGCAATTTTACCTTGTCGGTTTCATTTAAGTTTGCCCCATTTCTGGAAAAGGATTTGTATTTTTTTTCGAGCAAGGTTCTTTGTTCTGTATTGAGATTTAGGTGGTCTTTTTGCTGATAAACCGCTTTTATTTTTTGGAATAGGCTTTCGTTTAAGCGGATGTCGTTAGAAAATTCTGAAAGCCAAGGCGACACTTCCTGAGCGATTTTTTGAATGGCATCAGAGGTTTCGGCAGAATTAAGATTAAAAAATAGGCTCGAAATCCGATCTAAAGTGTTACCCGAAAAATCGAGTGCCACAATCGTATTTTCAAAAGTAGGTGCTTCGTTATTGTTTACAATCGCATCAATTTCTTGTTTTGCCAAGATAATGGCTTTTTTAAAAGCCGGTTTAAAATGCGCGGTTTTTATTATCGAAAAGGGCGCGGTTTGAAAAGGGGTATTGAATGCTTGTAATAAGGGATTGTTTTTAGTCATAAACTTGTTGTTGAATAAAATGGGTGGCAATTGCTATCCATCGCCAATTAAAAATTGAATGTGTTTTTTAACTATAATTTGGCGTTCAAATCCTCAGAGGCTTTGATGACTTGTTGTTTTAAATCTTCTTTAAAGTCAACCATTTTTTGCATCAATTTTTTATCTGCTAAAGCGAGCATTTGAGCCGCTAAAATCCCTGCATTTTTAGCCCCATTTAAAGCAACAGTGGCAACTGGAATTCCGGAAGGCATTTGTAAAATTGATAAAATTGAATCCCAACCATCGATAGAATTTGTAGATTTTATAGGAACGCCAATTACGGGAAGTGACGTAAATGCGGCCGTTACACCCGGTAAATGTGCAGCGCCACCTGCACCGGCAATAATTACTTGAATGCCATTTGCTTTGGCGTTTTTGGCATACACAGCTAAGAGGTCGGGGGCGCGGTGCGCCGAAATAATCTTCACTTCGGTTTCAACGCCAAAAAAGCTTAATATATCAATTGATTGCTGCATAATGGGCAAGTCGGAGGCGCTTCCCATAATGATACTTACTTTTGCCATAATTCTCAATTAAATGCTACAAAAATAGCAAAATAAAAAGAGAAGCCTTTTAAAAATTTGTAATGGTCAAGGTATTGCTACCGATTAAGGTAGCGCGATAAGCCCGTGCACCAACCAAAACGCCCGTGGTGAGTGGCGCGCCATTCAAAATATTAAATTCGGCATTATCGCAAGGACAAATCAATTTAATATTGCTTTCAACAATCATTTGCGAACAGGATTGTGAGGGCGATAAATGCGGGCAAGCGCGGTCAAAAGCGGCAAATTCGGTTCCGTTAAAGTTGTAAATGATAAGTCCTTTTATGCCGCCATTGGCATAAGCCCAACCGCCTGGAAATTGAAGGTTTATAAATTGCGGATTGTTGAGCGATATGGTTTCGTTAACGGGAACATTTGGCAAATTATTATTGTTATCGGGTGAACCGCTTGAACAAGCCAATAGGCTTAAAACCGATAAAAAAAGGATGAAATTTTGAAACTTCATAGCTAAAAATTTAGGAGTTCAATTTACAAATTCTTATTGGTATTTAAATATTTTATATATTTGTGTCAAATCTCAGTCCGCGCTGTTGGAGTTGAGATTTTTTATATTTTAATAAATAAAGTGATTATGGGAACTGTAGCGTATTATACGAAAGAAGGCTTAAAAAAATTAAGAGAAGAACTAGAACAATTAGAACGCGTAGATCGCGTAAGAGTTACAAATGATATCGCCGAAGCAAGAGATAAAGGTGATTTAAGCGAGAACGCCGAATATCATGCTGCAAAAGAAGAACAATCTTTATTAGAATTAAAAATTGCCAAACTAAAACAAGTATTGTCAACGGCGCGCGTTTTAGACGATTCTCAGTTAGACAGCACAAAAGCTTTAATCCATTCGGTTGTAAAGATTAAAAATAAAGCTACCGGAAAGGAATTCAATTACACCTTAGTAGCCGATTCCGAATCGGATTTGGCATCGGGTAAAATTTCGGTAAACTCACCCATTGGAAAAGGATTATTAGGAAAAAAAGTTGGTGAAACCGCCGAAATAAAAGTCCCAAATGGGGTGATGAAGTTTGAAATTATAGCTATTTCTAGATAAAAACAAAGTGTTATGGCAAGCCTATTTACAAAAATTATCAAGGGCGAAATTCCCTGTTATAAAGTTGCTGAAAATGCTGACTTTTTGGCTTTTTTTGATATCAATCCCAATGCTAAAGGGCATACTTTAGTGATTCCTAAAAAGGAAGTGAACAAACTTTTTGAGTTAGATGAACCTACTTATTTAGGTTTGATGGCTTTTGCCAGAAAAGTGGCGATTGCCCTTGAAAAAGTGATTCCTTGCGAGCGAATTGGTGTTTCGGTTATCGGTTTAGAAGTGCCTCACGTTCATGTGCATCTCATTCCGCTGCACACCATGAATGACATTGATTTTAAACACAAAGTTTGCTTAGCACCCGAAGAATTTAGAGACTTGGCAAAAAAAGTTTCAGCGGTTTTTAAGGCTTAGGCCAAAATTGGCAATTCTATAACAAAAGTTGTCCCTATACCTATTTCCGATTTTTGCACATAAATTTTGCCGTGATGGTAATCGGCAATGATGCGTTTTGCTAAGGATAAACCCAATCCCCAACCGCGTTTTTTGGTAGTAAATCCTGGTTTAAAGATGGTTTTAAAATTGTTTTTGGCAAGCCCTTTTCCCGTATCGAAAACACTTATAAAAACCCTTTTTGATTTTTTTTTGATGCTTATATTGATTGCGCCATTAGCTTGAATGGCATCTACAGCATTTTTTATCAAATTTTCAATTACCCAACTAAACAATTGCGGATTTAAATTTACGTAATAAATTTCGTCTGGTTTAAACTGCACATTTAAACTAATTTTTTTCGAAATTCGAGGTGTAAAATAATGCTCAATTGATTTTAACTCTTCAACAAGATTTGTTTTTTGAAGCTTTGGAATGGAGCCAATATTCGAAAAACGATTTGCAATAACGCTTAAACGATTGACATCTTTTTCTAATTCGGCAATGGTATTTTTATCGGTATTTTGCTCTTTTAATAAGGCAATCCATCCTAAAAGAGACGACAGTGGCGTGCCTATTTGATGTGCCGTTTCTTTTGCCATTCCTACCCAAAGTTTATTTTGCTCCGCCATTTTACTCGACACAAAAACCAAGTAAGAAATGATCCCAAAAAGCACCAAAATAAAAACTAATGCTAAGGGATAGTATTTTAATTTTGTCAACAAATCGGTGTCGCGATAATAAACAAACTGTGTAAAATTGAAGTTCTCTTTTTGGTAGCTGATTTCAATAGGCTTATTTTGAGACTTCATCAAAGCCAATTGCGCTTTTAAATAACCACTTTTATGAACCTTAATACTGTCTAAATTCTGGTTTAGCAATATGCTGTCATTTGCGTCGGTAACAATCATCGGAATACTGGTGTTGCCACTAATAATTCGAGAAGACAAGGTGATATCATCATCGAGTCCGGCTGAATTAAATTGCTGATAAGCTTCGGCTAAAAGCGTCATTTTTTGCCGTTCTTCTTGTTTGAATTTTTGAAAAAAATCATAGGTATTATATAAAATAAGTACCACTATGCTAAACGACAAGCTTATAATGATAAACCGAATGCTGTTTTTATATAAATGCTGTTTCATTTTTAACAAATATAAACCATAACTAACGTAACTAAAATTTAAAATGATAATTATTTCTAACGGATTATCTTTACTTTTGTTACCTAACAATTTATTTAAATGCTGAGCATTAAACCAAACGAATTGCCAACCGCAAAATTGCACGCCTATTTGTTAAGTGCGGTTGCGCCTAGGCCAATTGCTTTTGCAAGCACTGTTGACCTTGAGGGTCATCCAAATTTATCACCGTTCAGTTTTTTTAATGTGTTTAGCGCCCATCCACCGATTTTAATTTTTTCGCCTGCGCGAAGAGTTACCAATAACACCACAAAACACACTTTAGAAAATGTAATTGCCACAAAAGAAGTGGTCATCAATGTGGTGAATTACGATTTGGTTCACCAAATGAGTCTGGCAAGTACCGAATATAAAAAAGGTGTTAATGAATTTGAAAAAGCTGGCTTAACGATGTTAAAATCGGAGTTGGTAAAACCCTTTAGAGTCGCCGAATCGCCTATTCAAATGGAGTGTAAAGTCAATGAGGTTGTAGCGCTTGGCAAAGAAGGTGGCGCAGGCAATTTGGTGATTTGCGAACTGGTTTGCATGCATATCAACCAGGCTTTTTTAGATGCCGATGGACTTATCAATCAGCAAAAATTAGACCTTGTTGCCCGAGCAGGAGGTAATTTTTATTCGCGCGCTAAAAACGGCTTTTTCGAAATACCAAAACCACTTTCTAACTTGGGAATTGGCGTTGATGCCTTGCCAAAAACCATCCGCGAAAGCGCAATTTTAACGGGAAATAATTTGGGAATGCTCGCAAATATTGAAACCTTGCCTACAAAAAATGAGATTGCTACTTTTGTAGCACAACAACCGCAACTTGCAAAATTATCAATAAGAGAAAAACACCTAAAAGCACAAGAATATTTAAAAAATAACAACCTTGAGGCAGCTTGGCTTTGCCTTTTAATTTAAAAATTATTATAAAATGGAAGTAACCGGAAAAATTCAAAAAATTGATGAAACAAAAACCTTTGGCGCAAAAGGTTTTAAAAAACGCGAAGTGGTCATTTTAACCAACGAACAATATCCTCAACCCATTATGGTAGAGTTTATTCAAGATAAATGTGACCTCCTTGACAACTACAAAGCAGGGCAAGATGTAAAAATTAGCATCAATTTAAGAGGACGCGAATGGACCTCACCACAGGGTGAAGTGAAATATTTTAACTCCGTTCAAGGCTGGAAAATTGAGGCTTTATCTAACGGTCCAAGTTCTAATGTGCCTCCTATTGATGCCTCCGATGCGTTTGAAGCCGCTAATGATTTGAATGATTCAGATCCTGACGATTTACCATTTTAATTTAAAGATTTAACAGAGGGAATGCAAGATGTTTATTTTAGATAAATCGCTGAGCTTTCCTCCCGTTTCTTATGCCGATTCAAATGGCGTTTTAGCTATTGGTGGCGATTTATCGCCACAGCGCCTAGTTTTAGCTTACAAAAGTGGTATTTTTCCTTGGTATAGCGAAGGCGAACCCATAACATGGTACTGCCCAAAACACAGAATGGTGCTGTTTCCAAATCGCGTTTTAATTAGTAAAAGTATGCGCCAGCTTATTAAAAAAAATATTTTTGAAGTAAGATTTAACAGCGCTTTTGCAGAGGTGATTCACCACTGTAAAACAAGTAAGCGCAACGGGCAAAATGGCACATGGATTACCGACGCCATGGAGCAAGCTTATACTAATTTACACCAACTAGGCTGGGCAAAATCGGTTGAAGTTTATCAAAATAATGAATTAGTTGGTGGTTTGTATGGAATAGATTTGGGCTCCATTTTTTGTGGCGAAAGTATGTTTAGCAAGGTGAGTAACGCATCAAAAATTGCTTTTATTTGGTTGGCACATTATGCCGCTCAACACCATTACAAACTTATAGATTGTCAGGTTTATAACCAACATTTGAGCAGTTTGGGCGCTGAACCGCTTGCGAGAGCAGAATTTTTGAAGTATTTATAAAATTTGTTTAAAGTAAATTTGAATGGAATTTTATAGGCCTTTTTTATTTTATATTTTTGAATCTTAAACCATCACAACATGAACATAAAAAACGCACAATTAGCGGTAGATCAATGGATAAAAATCCACGGGGTTCGCTATTTTAATGAACTCACCAATATGGCACAACTCACCGAAGAAGTTGGTGAAGTGGCGCGCATCATCGCCCGACGTTATGGCGAACAAAGTGAAAAAGAAAGCGACAAAAATAAAGACCTCGGCGAAGAATTAGCCGATGTACTTTTTGTGGTGTTGTGTTTGGCGAATCAAACGGGTATTGACTTACAAAAAGCTTTCGACAACAAAATGGAACTAAAAACCAATCGCGACCACGACCGCCATCACAATAATGAAAAACTTAAATAATGGCGCAACAAAACCCTTTTCATTTTTATAAAACATTGGCTTATACTGCCCTAGTGTTTATTTTGGCACTTATCTTTATTGAAGCAGCATTCAGTCTTTTTTCTAAAACAGGCTTTAGCGGATTTTTACAAAACTTTTCCTATCCATTTGTCTTAAAATACCTTGTGGCCAAGTTATTAGGTGGCTTGGTTTACGGTCTTTTTATGGCATTTATCTTAAAACGAAGGGCTAAAAAGAGGTCCCATTAAAATCATTTAGAATTGTCAACTTTTGAAAAGTTGACAATTCTTTAAATTGAAAACGCCTTGCTAAGCATAGCCGTTTTTACCTAAACAGTTTATAAATATCATTTCCGTTGGCAAATAATAGCAACGCAATTAAAATGATAAA
>PFPU01000163.1 GCA_002793215.1 Flavobacteriales bacterium CG_4_10_14_0_2_um_filter_35_18 | reverse complement strand
GATTGAAAAAGAAACTAAAATATTGGCAGATTTACAAAAAACACTCGCCGAAAATCAATCGACTTCACTCATTAAAGAAGTGGTTACAAGTGAAGACATCGCCGAAGTGGTGGCAAAATGGACGGGCATACCTGTTCAAAAAATGTTGCAAAGCGACCAAGAAAAATTACTGCATCTTGAAGATGAACTTCACAAACGCGTAGTTGGTCAAAACGAAGCAATTGAGGCTGTTGCCGATGCTGTACGCCGTTCGAGAGCCGGCTTGCAAGATGCCAAACGGCCAATTGGAACCTTTTTATTTTTGGGAACAACCGGTGTTGGTAAAACCGAATTGGCTAAAGCTTTAGCCGAATACCTGTTTGACGACGAAAGTGCTTTGACCAGAATTGATATGAGCGAATATCAAGAGCGCCATGCCGTGAGCCGCCTTGTTGGCGCACCTCCAGGCTATGTGGGTTATGACGAAGGCGGCCAGTTAACCGAAGCCGTGCGACGTAAACCTTATTCCGTTATTTTGCTCGATGAGATTGAAAAAGCGCATCCTGATACTTTTAATATTTTGTTACAAGTGCTAGACGAAGGTCGTTTAACCGATAATAAAGGACGACTAGCTGATTTTAAAAACGCCATTATCATTATGACCTCTAATATGGGCGCAGATATTATCCAAGAAAAATTTGAAAATTTGGATATGGCAAACCGCGATAATGTTACCGAAATGGCTAAAATTGAAGTCCTAGCTGTTTTAAAGCAAAACATTCGTCCAGAATTTTTAAACCGTATTGATGAAGTCATTATGTTTACGCCACTCAATAAGAAAGAGGTTACACAAATAGTCAATTTGCAATTAAAAGGGATTACCAAATTATTGTCAGATAAAAATATTGAGTTTTCGGCTACCGAAGATGCCATTATGAGCTTGGCTACCAAAGGATTTGATCCTCAATTTGGCGCGCGTCCTATTAAACGTGTCATTCAAAAGGAAGTCTTAAACAAATTATCTAAAGAACTATTATCGGGCAAAATAACCATGAATAGTCACATTTTATTAGATTCATTTGATGATGAATTTGTTTTTAGAAATAAATAAATTTAGTTGATAACTCCCGTCCTAATGGCTAAGTGGACGGGATTTTAATTAAATTTACTAAAAAATTAAAGCCTTATGACTAATAAATTGTTTTTTGTCGTTCTTTTATCAGCTTTAGCTTTGCCCAGTTTTAGCCAAACCAATTCTGAAAAAACCACTTATTTTTTAATCCGTCATGCCGAAAAAGACCAAAGCAACCCCGACGATAAAAATCCACATTTAAGTAGTGTCGGATTTCAACGCGCCTTGCAATGGTCGCAAGTATTTAAAGCGGTAAAAATAGACTCGGTTTATACCACCAATTATAATAGAACAGTAGAAACTGCCAATCCCACGGCGGCAAGTCATCACTTAAAACCAATTTTTTACAATCCTGAAACCATTGATATTGATAAGTTTAAAATACAAACAAAAGGAAAAACGGTGTTAATTGTAGGCCATAGTAATACCGTTCCCAATTTTGTAAATGCGCTCATAAAACAAGAAAAATATTCGCAAATGGCCGACACCAATAATGCCGATTTATACATTGTTACCCTAATTGGTAATGAAATTTTGGATATTCAATTGTATATCAAATAGCCTTATTGCTTAGGCAAAGCAAATAGAATTAAAATGGGGATTGCTAATCCTACAACCAAAAAAGGATGTTCTAAGATAATTTTTGGTTCAATGGTCAAAGTCAATAAATAACCAGCAATGGCACCTCCTAAATGGGCGCTATGACCAATGTTTCCGAGCTGTTTTCGCATTCCATAAATGGAATAAACTAAATAACCAATTCCGAAAACATATCCCGGCAAGGGAATGGGTAACGGAAACAGTATTAAAGTCATTTCTGGATATAACAAAATAGCGGCATAAACAATACCGGCAACGGCTCCCGAAGCCCCAACAGCACTGTAATATGGATTGTTAATGTTGTAAAAAAAAGAAAAAAAGGAAGCTGCTATCAAACAAATAAAATAAATGACTCCAAACAATAAAGTGCCAAAGTTTTCAATTATGTAAGGTGCAAACAGATACAAAGCATACATATTAAAAAATAAATGAATAAAATCGGCGTGTAAAAAACCGGAACTCAGGTGTCTATAAAGTGCTCCGTGCTTTATGGCTCCTACGTTAAACTTAAATTTTTCAAAAAAAATGCTGTCGTTAAATCCTTTTAGAGAAAATAATACATTGACAAGAATGATAAAAAGCAGGAATTTATTCATCTAAACTAAACCAATTTTCGATTAGATTTTTAGCCACATCATCACAATTATTATAGACAAACTCGTTGGTAGCAGCTTGATAAGTATACTCTTTTTGCCAAGTTTTATAATTAGAAACGACTTGTTTTATACTGTTACAAACGTAAATAATTTCATCGTTTGTAATGGTGGGATGAATCGACATGCGAATCCAACCAGGGCGCTCAACTAAACAGCCTTCTTGAATTTGTGCTTTAAAATCGTGTGAGCGATGTTGATCTACATGTAATAAAAAATGTCCGTAAGTTCCTGCACAAGAGCAACCTCCGCGTGTTTGAATGCCATATTTATCATTTAATAATTTGACAATTAAATTAAAATGCACCTCTTCTACATAAAAGGAAAAGATTCCTAATCGGTCGTGATGCTGACCAGCCAAAAGGTGTAAGTTTTTCATTGGTTCTAATTGGCTAAAGATATAATTGTTGAGTTCGTGTTCGCGTTCTAGAATTTTTTCAACGCTCATTTTTTCTTTTAGCTTAATTGCCAAGGCCGTGCGGATGGTTTGTAAAAAACCCGGCGTTCCGCCATCTTCACGCAATTCAATATCGTCTAAATAAATATGCTCACCCCAAGGATTTGTATAACTCACCGTTCCACCTCCTGGATTATCAGGAATCATATTGTGATACAATTTTTTGTTGAACACCAATACCCCACTACTTCCAGGTCCGCCCAAAAATTTATGTGGCGAAAAAAAGATGGCATCTAAACTTGCATCAGCATCATTTTTTGGATGCATATCTATAGAAACATAAGGAGCAGAGCAAGCAAAATCTACAAAACAAAGTCCGCCAACAGAGTGAATCATTTTAGCGATTTTGTGATAATCTGTTTGAATACCCGTAACATTTGAACACGCCGTAACCGAAGCAATCTTAACTTTTCGGTCTTTGTAGGTATTTAATAATTTTTGAAAGCTATCAAAACACACCAAGCCCGTTTCTTGACAGGGAATAATTTCAACATCGGCAATGGTTTCTTCCCAAGAAGTTTGGTTTGAATGATGTTCCATGTGGGTGATAAACACCACAGGTTTTAGGTTTTTGGGTATTTTGGTTGCATTTTTATAAGATTCAGGAATTCTAATTCCTAAAATACGTTGAAATTTATTTATCACGCCCGTCATTCCACTACCGGCAGTAATTAGCACGTCTTCTTTTGATGCATTGACGTGATTTTTAATAATTTGACGAGCCTTGTGATAAGCCATCGTCATGGTAGCGCCTGTAAAAGAGGTTTCGGTGTGTGTATTCGCTACAAAAGGTCCAAACTCATTAATAATTTTATCTTCAATAGGTTTGTAAAGTCTGCCACTTGCTGTCCAATCGGTATAAATAATTTTTTGTTCACCAAATGGCGACTTAAAGGTTTGATTCACACCGATAATATTATCCCGAAAAGGTTTAAAATAAGTTTCTAAAGTGTGATTCATTTTATAGAAGCAATAAGTTTAATATCATTGATAATTTTTAGTGCGAGCGCTTCGGCTTTTTCTTCAGAAGTGCTTTCGGTATAAATTCTAATAATGGCTTCGGTATTTGATTTTCGAAGGTGAGCCCACTCGGTTTCAAAGTCAATTTTAACTCCATCTATGGTGCTAATTTGTTCATTTTCATATTTTTTCGCCATCTTTTTTAAAATGGCGTCAACATCAATATCGGCCGTAAGATCTATTTTATTTTTACTCATAAAAAAGTTTGGATAGCTTGCTCTTAGCTGAGAACAGCTCATGTTTTTATGAGCTAAATGCGATAAAAACAGTGCCACGCCAACAAGAGAATCACGTCCATAATGCAATTCGGGATAAATAATTCCGCCATTTCCTTCACCGCCAATAACTGCTTTGTTTTTTTTCATAAGCGCTACTACATTGACTTCGCCAACGGCACTTGCCTGATAATTTCCACCGTGTTTTATGGTAATTTCGCGCAAAGCGCGCGAAGATGATAAATTTGAAACGGTGTTACCGGGTGTATTTTGCAAAACGTAATCGGCACAAGCTACCAAAGTATATTCTTCGCCAAACATGGAACCATCTTCGTTTACCAAAGCCAATCTATCAACATCGGGATCAACCACAATACCCAAGTTGGCGTGCTCTTGAACAACCCATTTAGAAATTTCGGTAAGATGAGCAGGCAATGGTTCAGGATTATGCGGAAATTGTCCATTTGGTTCACAATATAGCGCCACGCAAGTAACGCCTAATTTTTCTAAAAGCGCAGGAATGGCAATACCTCCGGTGGAATTTACGGCATCGACAATCACTTTAAATTTGGCATTTTTTATGGCTTCTACATCCACTAATTTTAGTTTCAAAACTTCGTTAATGTGTTTATTTATATAATCTGCTTTTTTGCGATAAGTACCTAAATCATCGACTTGTGCAAATTCAAATGCTTCAGCTTCTGCAATTTCAATCACTTTTGTACCTTCCTTATCATTTAAAAACTCGCCTTTATGATTCAATAATTTTAAGGCATTCCATTGTTTGGGATTGTGAGAAGCCGTGATAATAATTCCGCCATGGGCATGTTCTAAGGTAACAGCCATTTCAACTGTTGGTGTTGTTGAAAGGCCTAAATCAATGACATTAATTCCCAAACTCAACAAGGTTTCGCAAACAAGACTACTTATCATTTTGCCTGAAATACGCGCATCACGACCTACGATAACCGTTAAAGATTGCTTGTTGTTATATTGAGATTGCAACCAAGTGCCATAGGCTGCCGCAAATTTAACGGCATCAATTGGCGTAAGATTATCATTAATTTTACCTCCTATTGTGCCTCTAATACCTGAAATTGATTTTATAAGTGCCATGCTATTTTTTTATGAACAAATGTAAGTTTAATAGTTGAAATTAGAAAAGAAATGGTTTGATTAGCGTTCTGGTTTTAGAATTAAATTTAGCTTTTGAGCAAAAAAAATCCGCTAAGTTTTCACAAAGCGGATTTATAAAATATAAAATAGAATTATTTACCTTTTTTTTCCATTTGCTCTTTTAAATCAGCTAAAGCAGAAATATCACCTAAGGTTGATTTTTCAGAACTTTCGGAAGCTTTATTGGCATTTTTAAGGTTTTGTTGTTCTTCGGCTTTAAAGATTGCCGTATGAGAAACCACAATTTTTCTAAAGTCTTTATTAAATTCAATAACTTTAAATTGGGCGGTATCGCCTTTTTCTAATTTTGAACCATCTTCCTTTTCGAGTAAACGCGCTGGGGCAAAAGCTTCGGCATCGTCATTATCAAAAACTACAATGGCACCTTTTGCATTTTTTTCTTTAATGGTACCGGTAACAATTGAATCAACAGCAAAATTAGTTTCTTTAGAATCCCAAGGGTTTTCTTCGGTTTGTTTATGACCTAAATTAAGTTTGCGACCTTCAACATCTAGTTCAATTACCATTACGTCAATGGTATCGCCAACTTTAACAAAATCGGATGGGTGTTTAATTTTTTGAGTCCAAGATAGGTCTGAAATGTAAACCAAACCGTCAATACCTTCTTCAAGTTCAACAAAAACGCCAAAATTTGTATAATTTCTAACAATACCTTTATGTTTTGAACCAACAGGATATTTGGTGGCTATATTTGTCCAAGGATCGGAAGTTAACTGTTTCATTCCCATAGACATTTTGCGTTGTTCTCTATCAAAAGTAAGAATAATAGCTTCTACTTCATCGCCAAGTTTAACAAAATCTTGAGCTGAGCGCAAGTGCGTTGACCAAGACATTTCTGACACGTGAATTAAGCCTTCAACGCCGGGTGCTACTTCAATAAAAGCACCGTAATCGGCAATAATGGCTACTTTTCCTTTTACCTTATCGCCAACTTTTAAGTCTTCGGCTAATGCTTCCCAAGGATGTTGGTTTAATTGTTTTAAGCCTAATTGAATTCTTGTTTTTTCATCATCAAAATCAAGTATTACAACATTTAGTTTTTGGTCTAATTCAACTACTTCGCTTGGATGATTAATTCTGCTCCAAGATAAATCGGTAATATGAATTAAGCCATCAACACCACCAAGGTCAACAAAAACGCCATAAGAGGTGATGTTTTTAACCACACCTTCTAAAACTTGACCTTTTTCTAATTGGCCAATAATCTCGCGTTTTTGAGATTCAAGGTCGGCTTCGATAAGTGCTTTATGAGAAACCACCACGTTTTTAAATTCGTGATTAACTTTAACAACTTTAAATTCCATCGTTTTTTCAACAAACTGATCGTAGTCTCTAATTGGTTTTACATCAATTTGAGAACCTGGTAAGAATGCTTCTAAGCCAAATACATCTACAATCATACCGCCTTTAGTTCTGCATTTTACAAAACCATTGACAATTTCGCCTGTTTCGTGTGCGTTGTTAACGCGATCCCAAGCCTTGATAACGCGGGCTTTTCGGTGCGATAAAACTAATTGACCAGAATTGTCTTCGCGTCTATCAATTAACACTTCTACGGTATCGCCTACTTTTAATTTTGGATTGTATCTAAATTCGTTTAATGAAATAACGCCTTCTGATTTTGCATTAATATCAATAATGGCTTCCCGATCAGTAAGTCTTACTACAACGCCTTCAATAACTTGACGTTCATCTACTAATCCTGAAGTGCCTTCTAGGGCTTCGTCAAAGGATTTAAGTTGACTTTCATCAATAAATTCAATACCTTCTTCGTATTTGTGCCAATCAAAATTGTCAAGAAATGCTTGAGGATCTTCAATAGGTTTTTGAACTTTGACTTTTTCGATTACGGTTTCTACAGCTTCATTTTCAATTTCAGATTCTTCTAGAGGTTCAACAGCTAGTTTTAAATCTTCATTTTCGATTTCAAGTTCTTCAATTTTAACTTTTTTAGCAGGAATTTTTGTGACTTTTACTGCTTTTTCGGGAGTAGCTTCGATTGAATCGTCTACAATTTTTGTTTTTTTATCAGACATTTTGCTGAATTTATTTTTTGTATTTTATTGTTTATCAGGATTTTTAAACGAAAAAACAATAAAAGGGTTTATTTATTTTTTTTTGAACCTCTTTAAAATCCATTACTCGAAAAAAGGCGTGCAAATATACGCGTAATTTCATTAAATCAAGCGTTTAAGAAGAAAAAAAGTAAAAATTAAAAAAGGGATTTAATGATGCGTTCTTCGGTGATGCCATCGGCTTCAGCCTTATAATTTTTTATAATACGGTGTCGTAAAACAGCAAAGGCAACTGCTTGAACATCTTCTATATCGGGCGAATATTTTCCTTTAATAACAGCATGTGCTTTAGCGGCTATTACTAAATTTTGTGAGGCGCGAGGTCCTGCCCCCCAATCTAGATATTCTTTGACATTTTTGGCAGCATTAACCGCATTTGGACGAGTTTTATTAACCAATTTAACCGCATATTCTATGACATTATCGGCAACAGGAATTCGGTTTATAAGTGCTTGGTAATCTAGAATTTCTTGTGCTGTAAACAGCGGATTTACCGTTTGCTCATTGCCACCTGTTGTCGATTTTACGATGTCAATTTCTTCTTGAAGCGACGGATAATCTAATACAATCGAAAACATAAAACGGTCTAGTTGGGCTTCGGGCAAAGGGTAAGTTCCCTCCTGCTCGATTGGATTTTGGGTGGCTAAAACAAAAAAAGGTTTTTGGATAACGTATCTAACTCCGGCAACCGTTACCGAAAATTCTTGCATCGCTTCAAGCAATGCGGCTTGGGTTTTTGGAGGGGTTCTATTAATCTCATCTGCCAAAATAATATTGGCAAAAATGGGTCCTTTTAAAAATTTAAATTGACGATTTTCACCTAAAACTTCACTTCCAATGATGTCGCTTGGCATTAAATCGGGGGTGAATTGTATGCGTTTAAAATCTAATCCAATGGCTTGCGCTATGGTGTTTACTAAAAGGGTTTTTGCTAAGCCGGGAACGCCAATTAATAGGGCGTGCTTGCCGGTTAATATAGAAATTAATAAGTAATCTACGGCAATTTCTTGACCTACAATTCGCTTTGCAATTTCTTGCTTTAAAATTTTATATTTAGTAATTAACGATTTTAGTGCATCAACGTCAGACATAATATTTTAATTAATTTTTATTCCAATTGAATTCAAAGTTACAATTTTTATAACTTCCATTTATTTTTATATAAGTGTCAATGATCTTATTTTTTACCCATTTATCAATGGATTCTTGCTTCTTTTTTTGTAGAGCGAGACTTTGAATTTTTTCATAATCTTTAACTAAATCGGCTACGTGTGACGGAATTTTATCTTTCATCAAGATAATTTTGTACATTTTTTCACCCGAACGAGATTCATCGTAATAAACAG
>PFPU01000140.1 GCA_002793215.1 Flavobacteriales bacterium CG_4_10_14_0_2_um_filter_35_18 | reverse complement strand
TAAAATACTGTTCTTTAACAAAATTTTAAGACTTTGTATTGTATTATTTTCTACTTTCGAACACTTAACTCATAAAGTAACTAACCTATTAATTTTAACCCATTCAAAATGATTCTTAAATTTTTATCAAAGGCCCTTGTTTTTGCGATGATTTTTGCAGTTATCGGAACTGTAGATGCGCAAAAAAAAGAAAAAAAGAGCAAAAAAGGAGCAGTAGTTCCTGTTGCCCCAGCACCAAAACCGAAACCCAAAAAAGAAGGTATTTTACCTTATAATGAAGTTGTTACCAAAGAATTTAAAACCGACGAAGGTTTGTTTAAAGTCCACAAAAACGACGCTATTTACCTATTTGAAATTCCCGTTAATTTGTTAGAACGCGAAATGTTAATGGTAACGCGCATTGCCAAAACAGCTACGGGCATTGGCTTTGGAGGCGGTGAACAAAACACACAAGTTTTGCGCTGGCAACGTCACGACAAGAATATCTTGCTAAGGGTGGTTTCTCACGACATTGTGGCCAACGATTCGCTACCAATACACGAAGCCGTGGTAAATTCTAATTTTGAACCTATTTTATTTTCATTTCCAATAAAGGCTTTAAGTGCAGATTCTACGGCTATTGTTATAGATGTTACCGATTTATTATCTAAAGATGTTCCATCTATTGCCATGCAAAACAATGACCGAAAAAATTTGAAGATATCGCGTTTAGATGACACAAGGTCGTATATTGAACGCATTAGCAGTTATCCCGAAAATATTGAATTCCGCCATGTAAAAACCTATATTTCATCAGAGCCACCATCAAATCCAAGTATGGGTTCAATCACCTTAATGTTTAGCAATTCGATGATTTTGTTATCCGAAACACCTATGAAACGCCGTATGTTTGACGAGCGCGTTGGATGGTTTACCTCCAGTCAAACCGATTATGGCCTAGCCGATCAAAAAACTAAAACCATAGAATATCTTGACAGATGGCGTTTAGAAGTAAAAGATGAAGATATTGAAAAATTTAAACGTGGCGAATTGGTTGAGCCCAAAAAACAAATTGTTTATTATATAGACCGTGCAACGCCTGTTCAATGGCGACCTTATATTAAACAAGGTATTGAAGATTGGCAAGTTGCCTTTGAAGCAGCCGGTTTTAAAAATGCCATTATTGCTAAAGACCCACCAACGGTTGAAGAAGACCCCGATTGGTCGCCCGAAGATGTGCGCTATTCGGTTGTGCGCTATTTAGCTTCGCCAATTCCCAACGCAAATGGTCCTCACGTAAGCGATCCTCGTTCGGGAGAAATTTTAGAATCGGATATCAATTGGTATCACAATGTGATGACCTTGTTACACAATTGGTTTTTTGTGCAAACTGCAGCCATAAATCCCGATGCTCAAAAACCAGGATTTAAAGATGATGTTATGGGGCGTTTAATTCGTTTTGTATCATCACACGAAGTAGGACACACCTTGGGTTTGCCTCATAATATGGGTTCAAGTCCTGCTTATCCCGTAGATTCATTGCGCTCGGCTAGCTTTACCAAAAAGTTTGGAACGGCCGCTTCAATAATGGATTATGCCCGTTTTAATTATATCGCACAACCTGGCGATAAAGAAGTTGCTTTAATGCCAAACATCGGACTTTATGACAAATACGCCATCAGTTGGGGATACCGTCCTATTTTAGATGCCAAAACACCTGCTGATGAAAAGCAAACTTTAGATTCTTGGATTTTAAAACACGCCGGCGATCCTATTTATCGCTTCGGACAACAACAAGTTGGCGAAGTGGTTGACCCAAGCAGTCAAACCGAAGATTTAGGTGATGATGCCGTTAAAGCGGGAATTTATGGTATTGCAAATTTGCAACGCATCGTTCCTAACTTAATTAAATGGACAGCCAAAGATGGTAAAGATTACCGTGATTTAAAAGCTATTTATCAAGAAGTTGTAGGTCAGTTTAGCCGTTATATGGGGCATTCGGCTTCAAACATCGGCGGCGTTTATGAAACCTACAAAACCTACGACCAAAGTGGGGCAGTTTATACTTTTGTGCCTAAAAGCAGACAAAAGAAAAACATGCTGTTTTTGCAAGATCAATTGTTTACCACTCCTAAATGGCTCATCAATAAAGCTATTTTTGATAAAATAGAATATTCTGGAAACATAGAACGCATCAGGTCGCTACAAGAACGCACCTTAAACACGTTATTAGATATTAGCAGAATGGGCAGATTAATTGAAAATGAATCAATTAATGGAGCCGAAGCCTATACCTTATTGAATATGATGGATGATTTAAGACTTGGCATTTGGTCGGAATTAGCTTCCGGTAAAACCATCGATATTTATCGCCGTAATTTACAACGCGCCTATATTGACAGAATGCGCTATTTAATGACCGTTGACCAACAACCTAAAATCATGTCTTTTGGCAGGTATACAAAAGGCACAAAAGTAACCATTAACCAGTCGGATATTAGAGCAGCGGTGAGAGGTGAACTAAGCACCTTAAAACAAGCTATTAAAAACGCCCTCGCTAAAGCGCCTAACCGCAATACGCTTTACCATTTACAAGATGCCATAAAACGCATTGATGCTATTTTAGATCCTAAATAAACACTTAAAAAGTCTTAAAAAGTCCGATTTACTCGGACTTTTTTTGTTTTAATTTAAAGCGCATCATCAGCGGCAGATGGTCAGAAGCATCCCCCATTTCAGTCAAAACACGGCTGCTAAGCGCTTCTATAAAATTTTTATTGTAAAAAATATAATCAATGCGTTTTATGGGGTTTACAGAACTATAGGTATTTGGATAATTATTTTTTGGGTAAGCGGCAATGCCAATATTGGGAGCAGTGATTAATGGCGCTATGGTGGCATCAGCAAATTTAAAATCGCTGTTAAAATCGCCTACCAAAAGTGTCGGAAATTCATCTTTAAAACCATTATATAAGTCTAAAACTATTAGGGTTTGCTTCCTTCTAGTTGCGTTGTCAAAAGCCTCTAGGTGCACATTAATTACCACGGCGGTTTTGCCATTTAAATCAATCTTAACAACTTGCGCCAAACGATCTATATAAAAAGCCGTTCTATAAAATGGCGCATCGGCAACCGCTTCTAAAACTATACGTTGTTGCGATTTTATAGGATAATGACTCAACACCGACTGTCCGGAATACACATGCCCAAATTGCATTGAAATTGGCCAATAAGGAAAGGGCAAATAGCGTTCATCCCAATTTACGGTTTGCCCGATAAACGGATAGCCAAGTTTGGCGAGTTCTAACTGCTGGTTCACGTCAAAAGAACGGTTTGAGGCAAAATCAATCTCCTGAAAAGCTAAAATATCAATGTTTAATGCTGCAAAAACCGCTTTAACTTTGGCTAAATTTGACTCAAATAAAGTTTTTGGCTTTGCAACTGGCAAATTATTAGTCATCCCGCTAAGGTATCCAATGTTGTAAGTGGCAATGCTAAAAACAGAATCGGTTAAAAATGCTGATTTTGTTTTAGTTTGTATGATTAAATCTTTTTCATTGGCAGGATGTACCGCCGCTGAACCCCAAAAAAAGAAGCCCACAAAAGCAAGTAAAAAGACTAAAATAACTTTGATTAAAAATTTTAAAAATTGTTTCATATCTAATATAAATTTAAGAAAGTTTATTCAAAACTAACAGGTTTTATAAACCCGTTAAGGTTTTATTGGAAAATAAAGCAAGTCTTTAACTGTTTTGCTTTATCATTCAAAGGGTTTAAAATTAGTTAAAAAAAACTGCTACTTGTCAATCTAAGTTTTAAAATAGTTACTTTTGCTCCTTAACACCGATTAACTATGTCCGAATTTACTTTAAATGCCTTGTCGCCAATAGATGGGCGATATTACGATAAAGTTCAAACACTTAGCGCCTATTTTTCGGAAGCCGCCTTAATAAAATACCGTCTTAAAATTGAAATAGATTATTTCATTGCGCTGTGCCAAATACCATTGCCCCAACTTAAAGATTTTGACCCTTCAAAATTTGAGGAATTACACGCCTTGTATAAAGATTTTTCTTTGGCAGATGCCCAAAAAATCAAAGACCTAGAAAAGGTTACGAATCACGATGTAAAAGCCGTTGAATACTTTTTAAAAGAAAAGTTTGATAACTTGAACTTGACGCCTTTTAAAGAGTTCATTCACTTTGGTTTGACCTCACAAGATATTAATAATACGGCTATTCCACTTTCAATTAAAAAGGCCATTCAAGAAGTTTATTTTATAGAATTTGATAGATTAGTAGCACAGTTAAAAACTTTAGCATTTACTTATAAAGACATTCCAATGTTGGCTAAAACCCACGGTCAGCCTGCCTCACCTACCCGTTTGGGAAAAGAAATTGAAGTTTTTGTTGTGCGCTTAGAGGCGCAATTAAAACTCCTAAACCAAGTTCCAATGGCGGCAAAATTTGGAGGTGCAACTGGCAATTATAATGCACATCATTTAGCCTATCCTCACATTGATTGGAAAAAATTTGGCAATCATTTTGTAGAAACGGTTTTGGGTTTGCACCACTCTTTTCCTACCACACAAATTGAACATTACGACCATTTAGCAGCGCTTTTTGACGCTTTAAAACGCATCAACACCATTGTTATTGATTTAGATCGCGATTTTTGGAGCTACATTTCTATGGGTTATTTTAAGCAAAAAATAAAAGCTGGCGAAGTTGGCTCATCGGCAATGCCTCATAAGGTAAACCCTATAGATTTTGAAAATTCGGAAGGTAATTTGGGAATTGCCAATGCTTTATTTGAACATCTTTCGGCCAAGTTACCCATTTCGAGATTGCAGCGCGATTTAACCGATTCAACCGTGTTGCGAAACATTGGCGTGCCCATAGCGCATACCTTAATAAGTTTTTCTTCTACCTTAAAAGGCTTAGAAAAACTCATCCTCAACCAAGAAATCATCAACAAAGATTTGGATGATAATTGGGCTGTTGTGGCCGAAGCCATTCAAACCATTCTAAGAAGAGAAAATTACCCAAATCCTTATGAAACCTTGAAAAATTTTACGCGTACTAACACCAAAATTACCAAAGAATCTATGGCAAATTTTATCAATAGCCTTAGTGTTTCGCAAAAAATTAAGGCTGAATTATTAGCCATTTCACCTTCAAATTATACCGGAATTTAATGCACAAATTGTTAACTATTTTACTGGTTTTTATAACTTTTGCAGGATGTCAATTGACCCCTTTAAAAGCAGTTGATTATTATAAAACCGGAACTTTTAAAACTGTTTTAAACGATAAAAGTATCACCTCAATTGCCCTGCGAAATGACTCCATTCAAATAGAAACATTTGAAGGAAAAAATGACACCTTTTTTATAAATTGGAAAAGCAATTTTGAATACATTTTAATTAAAAAACATCCCAAAACCGCTTTAGACAGCACGCCATTTCATGTGAAAATTACTAAATTTGACGGCGCAACTTATCAGTTTAAAGCCTTTTATAAAGATTCAAATTTTAAACAAGAAGGAACCGCCACTAAACTAAACTAAACTAAACTTATGTTCGACTTATTTTTACATTCCGAAACCTGGATTGCCCTTTTAACGCTAACCTTTTTAGAAATTGTTTTGGGCATTGACAACATCATCTTTATATCAATTACGGTTGGTAAACTTCCCGAAAATCTACATAAAAAAACCACCAAAATCGGACTTTTATTCGCCATGGTTTTCAGAATTATCTTATTAATTGGTGTTTCGTATCTCATTTCTCTAAAAAATCCTTTTTTTAGTTTTGATTTGTCATGGCTTAAAGCCGATATTACTGGTCAAAGCCTTATTTTATTGGGTGGGGGGTTATTTTTGCTCTACAAAAGCACCCGCGAAATTCACCACAAAGTTGATACAATAAGTTCAAATCCTATTGAAAATGAACAACCAAAACAAAAAAAAGCGGTATCATCAATTTTTCATGTGGTCATTCAAATTATTTTAATCGATTTGGTTTTTTCATTCGACTCTGTTTTAACCGCTGTTGGTATGACCAATGGCATTCATGGCGCGCTTAGCATTATGATTATCGCCGTTATTATCTCCATTTTAATTATGATGCTGTTCGCCGTACAAATCGGAAAATTTGTAAATACCCATCCTACCATTCAAATGCTGGCGCTCTCATTTTTAATCCTTATCGGATTTATGTTAATAACCGAAGCGGCACATTTATCGAATACCTTAATTTTTAACAATGAAATTGGTGCCATTCCAAAAGGTTATTTATATTTTGCTATTGCCTTTTCATTGGGTGTTGAGGCTTTAAATATGAAGGTTCGTAAAAAAAATCTCTAAACACTTAATTCATTTTTAAATTCACCCTAGTTTATGGTGTGTGCTTCTAGTTACACAGCAAACTAGATGTAGTCCTTACTTTTGCCTCAGTTTTTAAACCCATAAATTAAAATGAGGACAAACAAAAGTTTTAAAATATTAACATTCAGCGCGCTATTTTTGATTTTGGCAACAAGTGCTTTTGCACAAGAAGTTAAACAAATCAGTTTAGAAGAAGCATTGACAAAAGCCTCCTTAAATAACGCCACCATAAAATTATCCGATAAGAACCTCACTATTGTAAAAGCGGTTTACAATCAAACTTCGGCAGCCTTTTTGCCACATATTTCGGTTACAAATACCGCTTCAATTACTAATAACCCACTCAATAATTTTGGATTTAAATTGTTGCAAGAAACTACCATTGCTTCCGATTTTAATCCTGCTGTTTTGAATAATCCAACAGAAATTAAAAATTTTAACACCGCCATTCAGCTTGAACAACCCTTACTCAATTTTGATGCTTTTCAGCAAAGAAAAGCTGTAAAAGCACAAGTTGACGCATCAAATTCAATTTTAAAACGCACCAAAGAAGCCATTGACTTTAAGGTAAAAACAACTTATTTACAGTTGCAATTAGCCTATAAATCAGCTAGTGTTTTAGAACAGGCTTTAAAAACAGCATTGGCAAATAAAACCTTGTCCGAACATCTTTTTAATCAAGGCTTAATACAAAAATCGGATGTTTTAAATGTGGATGTCAATGTAGCCCAAGTGCAAAACCAGATGCAATTGGCTAAAAGTTTTATCGCAAACACTTCAAATGAATTGTCTTATCTTTTAAACAGCAACGAATCAGCCATACTAAAACCAAAAGATTCATTAGTGCTCGCCCCTAACGACGACCTAATTACCAAAAACCTCAGCACCAATCGCCCTGACTTTTTGGCTTATCAATCGCAAATAAAATCGCAAGAACATTTGTTAAACGCCACAAAATATCAGTTTTTACCAAGAGCAAACGCCTTTTCTAATTTTGAATGGAATACCGCTAATTTTTTAGGTATGAAAGCCGGTAATTACTTTATTGGCTTGCAACTGCGTTGGGATCTTTTTAATGGAGGCAAAACAATTGGCAAAATAGCACAACAAAAAGCCACTTTAGATAAAGCTACCCTAAATTATAAGGATTATTTAGCTCTAGGAAAAGTGGAACTCTCAAAAACACAACGTCAACTTAACGATGCCAAAACCAATTTGAATCGCGCCGAAATTGCCGTAACTCAAAGTCAAGAAGTTTTGCGTATAACAACTAATCGCTTTAAACAAGGACTTGAAAAAACCAGCGATTTACTTCAAGCCGAAACCCAATTTCAAACCAAACAACTCGACTATTATCAAGCGGTATTTAACTATAACCACGCTTTAAATTATTTAATCTACCTTTTAAAATAAACGCAAAATGAAATTATCAATAGCCTCTTATTTAAAACCATTTATTCTTATTTTAACCTTTGCTTTACTTTTTAGCTGTGGCGATAAGGCAACAAAAGCCGAAGAAAATTCCATCCTTAAAGTATCGGTTTATCAAGTTGAAAAAACGGCTACTAACACCTTATTTGAGGTGAGCGGAACTGTTGAAGCCGAAAAAAATGCAAACATCAGCACCCGATTGATGGGTGAAGTTTTAAAAGTATCTGTCAAAATTGGGGACAAAGTCCGCCAAGGCGACTTGCTTTTAAGCATCAATAGTGCCGATTTAAAGGCAAAAAAAGCACAAGTGAAAGCTCAAATAAGCCAAGCAAACAGCGCTTTTATCAATGCAAAAAAAGACTACGAACGCTTTACCCAATTGTTTAAAGAAAAAAGCGCCACTCAAAAAGAATTAGACAATATTACCACCAATTTTGAACAAGCAAAGGCTGGTTTAGAAGCCGCCAAGCAAATGCAAAATGAAGTGGGCGCTAACTTGGCTTACGCCGATATTAAGGCCCCTTTTGATGGCATTATTACCGGAAAATTTATCAATAACGGCGATTTAGCCAATCCTGGAATACCCTTGCTAAGCATGGAAAACAATTCAAATTATTTGGTAAAAACTTATGTTAACGAAAATCAAATCGGTCAAATAAAAAATGGCGATAAGGTACATGTGGTCATCAAATCAAGCAACCAACAACTTATGGGAATCGTATCCGAAATTAGCATTTCATCAAAAGATTCGGGAGGATTATATTTGGTAAAGATTAAACTATCTAAACCCGAAAAGGTATT
>PFPU01000002.1:8803-8945 GCA_002793215.1 Flavobacteriales bacterium CG_4_10_14_0_2_um_filter_35_18 | reverse complement strand
TACAATACTTCTAAAAAAGGAAACTATTTAATAAAAACTACCGATACTTTTACGGCATATCTACTTGATAATGGCGATTTTGTTATCGATGAAATCAATCAAGAAGGATTTGTAAAAACCAATACTTTTCAAAGAATAAAAG
>PFPU01000002.1:0-8789 GCA_002793215.1 Flavobacteriales bacterium CG_4_10_14_0_2_um_filter_35_18 | reverse complement strand
CTTAAAAACCACCAATAAAACCTTATCGGGGTGATTGCAATGAACACAAAGGCTTGTAGGTATTAAAAAAAAGAGGTAACAAAATAAGTTTTTTAGAGTAAACTAATAGCCATATTTATCTTTCCAAAGGGTTTTTAAATAAAGGCGCAATTGGTTTTCACGGGCATTATTGCCGGGTTCATATAGTTGTGTATTTGTAATTTGATCTGGTAAAAACTCTTGATTTACAAAATTCGATTCAAAGTTATGAGCATATTGGTAATCTTTGCCATAATTTAAGTCCTTCATCAATTTGGTTGGTGCGTTTCTAAGGTGCAGTGGCACGGACAAATCGCCTGTTTTTTGTACCAGTTCTTGGGCCTTACTAATGGCGGTATAGCTGGCATTGCTCTTTGGGGATGAGGCCAAATAAGTAGCACATTGACTTAAAATGATGCGCGATTCAGGATTTCCAATAATAGACACGGCTTGAAAGGTATTGTTTGCAATAATTAAGGCAGTAGGATTGGCATTTCCGATATCTTCACTCGCCAAAATGAGCATTCTTCGCGCAATAAATTTAACATCTTCGCCACCTTCAATCATTCTGGCAAGCCAATAAACAGCCGCATTTGGGTCGCTGCCGCGGATAGATTTTATAAATGCCGAGATAATGTCATAATGTTGTTCACCAGTTTTATCATAACGAGCGGGATTTTGCTGAATAGCTTTTAAAACCAGCTCATTGGTGATGTCAATCTTTGTGTTTTGACCGATTACCAGTTCAAAAATATTTAACAATTTTCGCGCATCTCCACCCGAAAGATGAATGAGGGCTTCGGTTTCTTTTAAGTTGATTTGTTTTTGTTTTAACTCAACATCAACTTTTAAGGCTCTGTTTAAAAGGGCTTTAAGGTCGGCTTTGTCAAAGGCATTTAAAATGTAAACCTGACAACGCGACAATAGGGCAGGAATTACTTCAAAACTTGGATTTTCGGTAGTGGCGCCAATCAATGTTATCCAACCTTTTTCAACTGCGCCCAAGAGTGAATCTTGTTGTGATTTGCTAAAGCGATGAATTTCATCAATAAACAAAATAGGGTTTTTGGTTGTGAACAGTCCGCCACTTTGTTTGGCCTTATCTATGACGTCGCGCACATCTTTTACACCCGAATTTATGGCACTTAAGCTGTAAAATGGGCGTTTTGAGGTATTTGCAATAATAGCTGCCAAGGTTGTTTTGCCAATACCCGGAGGTCCCCAAAAAATCAATGACGGAATAACACCGTGCGCAATTGACTGCGTTAAAACACCGGTTTTACCAACCAAATGTTGCTGACTTATAAAGTCTTCTAAAACTAGTGGTCTTATTCTTTCGGCTAGGGGTGTATTCATCTTGTAAAAATAGTAATTTTATGAAATCTTTTAGGAGTTCTTAAAGTTAAAAGCACTTGGAGTGCCTAGAGTTTGGAATGCCTAGAGTTTGGAGTGCCTAGAGTACTTAAAGTTAAAAGTATTTGGAGTTAAAAAATAAATTTAATAATAGGGAAAACAAAGACTTTGGATAGCAACTTGAAGCGAGAACCAAAAAATAAGCTATAGCTATATTTAAATTATCGGTTTCAATACCAGACACTTTTGAGTGAAAAATTGTTTAGAATCAGCTTTCAAAATCAGGAACAAGTGTTGGGGCAAATTAGCGCGAAGCAAACAGATCGCGAAGTAAAAAGGATTTTGCAAATAAAATTAAGATTTGTGAAAGTGAAGCAAGTGAAACACTTTATTGGATAGAAATAATAATAGAATTAAATTGGGTGGATTTTTATTTGGTAAAAAACATCTTTGAAGAATCCTCTCAAATTTTAGCAATTTTTACTTCAATAGGAAAAAAGCTAAAACTTTAAGTACTTTTAACGCTAGGCATTTTAAGTACTCCAAAACATAAGACACATTTTTAAAAAAATAAATATGCAAGATAAAAACACCTATAAATTCACCCTAAAAACCATTGCCATTCCGCTATATACTGTCCTTTTTTTATGGATTATTTTGTGGGCTGATTTTCGATTTAATTTACACTTAAGGCGTTTTGGAATTTTTCCAAGAACGCTTTTGGGTTTACGAGGGATTATCTGCGAACCTTTTATACATAAAGATATGGCACATTTGGCTAATAACTCCTTGCCTTTATTGGTGTTGATGATGGCTTTGCTCTATTTTTATCGGCCCATTGCGCTGAAAGTTATTTGGCAAGGACTCTTGTTTTCGGGAGTGCTTACTTGGTTAATTGCCCGTCCTGCTTATCACATCGGGGCGAGTGGTGTGATTTATTTTTTGGTGAGTTTTGTATTTTTTAGTGGTATTTTTAGCAGGAATTACCGCTTAATTGCCGTATCGCTGGTAGTTGTTTTTATTTATGGAAGTTTGTTGTGGTATCTATTTCCGATAGATGCCGAAATTTCTTGGGAAGGTCATTTATCGGGATTTGTAGTGGGAATATTTTTAGCTTATCGCTATAAAAAAGTTTTGCCAAAACCCGACACCTATGATTGGGAGGAAGATACCTATCAAAAAGATGATTTCGACAAATTATTTGATGACGACGGTAATTTTAGTCCACCACAAAAAGAGGGCGAACTTTAAACATTTAGCCTATTCAAAGTTAAAGATGCTTTTTGTTTATATTTGCTTACTAATTCAAAACAAATGAAAAAATTTCTTCCTTATTTTATTTTTTTTTCTTTAATCGGTTCTAGTTTACAAGCTCAGATTATTTTTACTGATGTAACTAGTACTGCCGGTGTAAGTTTTAATTCACAATTGGGAGAATCTTTAGCTTGGGGTGATTATGATAATGATGGAGATCAAGATTTATTTTTATCTACGGATGGTTTAAACCGATTAATGCGCAATGATGGTAATGATATTTTTACGGATGTTTCGCTTCAAGTTGGTTTAACAGAGACCTTTGCTACTACCGGTTGTGCCTTTGGTGATTTAGACAACGATGGTGACTTAGATTTATTTGTGGTAACTACATTTAACGGGGAACCAGATTTACTGTATGAAAATTTAGGGCCAACCGCAAATTATAATTTTCATTCTGTTGCGAGTAGTTTTTCTGGAATTACCGAATTGGTTAAGCAAAGAGGGGTTTCCTTTTTTGATTATAATAGAGATGGTTTATTAGATATTTATGTAAGTGGAGATGGAAATGATATAGTATATAAAAACTTGGGTGGTTTAAAATTTCAAAATGTTGCCATAGGCATTGGCGTTTTGAATGATAATATAAGTGTAACTTCGGTTCCAACTGATATCAATAATGATGGTTGGATTGATATTTTTACCAGTAATAGATCACTACTTCCAAATAAAATATTTTTAAATAATGCAGCCGGTATTTACACAGATATTACGGCATCTTCCGGAATTAATGCTGTAGGACTAGGTATGGGAGTTTTATCGTTCGACTATGATAATGATTTAGATATGGATTTGTATTGGACAACTTGGCCCGGAGCATCACCTTTTCAACCAAATGCGTTTTATCAAAATCAGGGAAATAATACATTTTTAAATAAAACATCCGAAACAAATACAACCAATATAACAGGTTGGGGTATCAGTTGTAATGCAGGGGATATTGATAATGATCGGTTTGAGGACTTTTTTGTTGCTAATGGGTTCTCGGAAAATTCAACTTCAAGCATCTTGTTTAAAAATAATAACGGCTCGAGTTTTCAGGATATAACTTTAAGTGTATTAGGCAATATCACTGGTGATGCAAGAGGGGTTGCCTTTGCAGATTATGACAATGATGGCGACTTAGATTTATGTGTAACTTATGGGATGCACCTAGAAACAAGGTTGTGGCGAAATGACACAGTTACTTCTAACAACTGGGTTACTTTTATTTTAAAAGGAGTAAATAGCAATAAAAGTGCAATTGGCGCACGAATTGAACTAACCGCTAATGGTTTAACAACTGTTAAAGAAGTTAGTGGTGGCGCAGGTAGAGGGTCATTTAACAGCCTTCCTGTTGAGTTTGGATTAGCTACCGCAACGAGCATTGATAATGTAAAAGTTAGGTGGCCGAATGGAACTATTGAAAATTTTAATAATATACCAATTAATCAAATTAAAAGTATTAAAGAAGGGTCAACACTTTCTGTAAATGACTTTGTTGAAGATGAATTTAAAATAAATATATTTCCCAATCCATTTGAGAATCATTTTACAATTGATTTAACTAGTTTCGAGGCCGTAAATAGTGTCAAAATTTATAACACTTTAGGACAAGTAGTTTACAATAATAACGCCATAAAGTCCAATAAAATTGAGGTTGAAGTAACTAAAGCTTATTCAGGATTGTTATACCTTATAATTGAACTTAAAAACAAAAGTTTTACTAAGAAAATTATAAAGTTTTAACTTTTAGGTTAAGTAGTTTTAAACTCAACAACTACATTTTAAATCGTTGTCTAATTACTTCATAAAGAAAAACCCCACAAGCAACTGAAACGTTTAAAGATTCAATAGTCCCTAACATGGGTAGTTTTGCCTTTGTTTCAACAAGTTTAAGCACCGAATTAGAAATGCCTTTGTCTTCTGAGCCCATAATTAGGGCACTTGGTTTTTTAAAATCAACTTCATAAATAGTGTGAGTTGTTTTTTCGGTCGCTGCTACAAGTTGAATTTCAGAAGCTTGCAACAAAAACAAAGCATCTTTTATATGGTCAACCTTGCAAATAGGAACTCTAAATGCAGCGCCGGCCGAGGTTTTTATGGCATCGGCATTTAGGGGTGCATTACCTTGGTTTGGAATGATGATGGCGTTAACGCCGCAACATTCGGCGGTTCTTATCATCGCGCCAAAATTACGCACGTCGGTAATTTGATCTAAAACCAAAAACAATGGGGTGATAGCCTGGTTTGAGAGTTCATTTAACAAGTTTTCTAAATCGACAAAATTTATGGGAGATATTTTAGCAACCACACCCTGATGATTGGCATTTTTGGTAAGGTGGTTTAACTTTTCAATGGGCACATAACTGTTCGAGATATGCAAATCTTTAATTAGGCTATTGAGTTCGTTAAATAAATTTCCCTGTAAATTTTGTTGTATATAAATTTTTTCAAGTGTTTTACCTGCTTGAATGGCTTCTATTATAGCGCGAATACCAAAAATGGTAGCATCATTGTTTTGCATAGCGCAAAGGTATTAAAAAGGTTCTTTACAAAACAGCTTAGTTTTAAAGCTTTAAAATTTTTAATCTTAATTTACCATTATTGCGCTGCTTATTTTATTAATGACTTAATTCAAAGACTTCAGTTTTGGCATTATTTGTAGCGATGACGGCAAAAATTTTATTGAGATAATTTTGCTTTATAATTTTCACAGATTTTGCATTTCCATCGATAAATAAACCTGTTTTATCAGGACCAAGAACCGTATAGCCATCCTTTTTGTTTGAGATTAAAATCAGGGCAAAAGGATTGTCTAAACGTGGGGTTTCAACTTCGGTGTTAAAAATATTACCAACAATTATAAGGTCTTCAAATCCATCTTTGTTAAAATCAAATACATCACCGTCTAAAATTGGCAAACTTTGCGCCATTATAGGGAGTTCAAGTTTTTTAAATTTACCATTGCCTTCATTTAAAAGCAGAATGGAATGAAATTCATTGACCTCTCGTTGGTAGGCATTATTTATTTTTTCACCGTAAATATCTACTAAAGTAGCATTTGCAAATTGCTTATAGCTCGGTGTTTTTTTGGAGATAAACGGCATTTGTTGTGTGGAACATTCCTTACCTCTAGCAGGCACAAAATTACCTTTAAATTTATAGCTCAACACATCATCTTGAGTGCCATTTAAATCAAAATCACCTGCATAAATGCGCAGGGGTTTTTCGCTATCAACGTGGTATTTATAATTTAAACCCACATTGCCAATGATATAATCTTTATTGCCATCTTTGTTAACGTCAGTTTCGATAATACTATACCACCAACCTTTTTCATTATCCAAATTACTTTCTTTTGAAATAGCTCTAAAGGTTCCTTTTTCGTTTAAAAAGATACCAATAGGAGTCCATTCACCAACGGCGATAAAATCATCCCAACCATCGTTATTAAAATCTGTGGTAATTACCTTGTTAACAATTCCAAAATTCTCAAAATCTGGGGCTATCATGGCGGTAACATTGCGTAAAGTACCATTTACATTTTCATAGATGAGTGAAGGGTCGGATAAGGGATATTTTTGAGGTTTTATGCGGTTTCCAACAATGATATCATTATCACCATCTTTGTCAAAATCGATTTTAGTAACCGATTTTCCACTAATGGTATAATCTTTTAAATCTGAAGATTTTGTTCTAGAAAAACCACCTTTACCATCGTTTAAATAAAGGCGATCGGTTAATGATTCTGAGCGTTCAGTAAATTCACTACCGCCACTGACAACATAAAGGTCGTTATCACCATCATTGTCAATATCAACAAATAAGGACTCCATATCTTCATAGCGAGCATCATCGGTAAAAGCCTGATTTTTAACTTTTAAAAAACCTTTAGAAGCTTGAATAAATAATTGACCGGCTTGCCCTAGAGCCCCTCCAATATAAAAATCGTCTTTGCCGTCATTATTTACATCGCCTTTGTTTATTGAAGGCCCAAGAGTTGATTGTTTATAGGGGAGTAGAATCTCTTTTTCAAAATCATTAAAGTCATTTTCTTTATGAATAAAATCGATAGAATTAGCAACTTTTGTAAATAGAAAATCGGCTTTAATTGGCTTCATTTCTTTAGAATTGTGCGCGTCATTTTCATTAAAAGTAAGGGTGGTATTGGTTTTAACTTTATAACGTTTTTCAAACTTACCCGAAGGCCAAATAACGCTAACCGTATCAATTATTGACTCTTTGCCCAAACCAAAAAGAATTTCATTGTCAACCGTAGAGAGATAGCCTCTAACGCGCAATGATTCTTTAGTTTTTGTTAGACCTTTATAAGAAATGGATACTTTGGCAAAATTTTCGGAGTTCATGCCTTTGGTTATGATTTTTATAAAATTTCCGGCGCTATTTTCAATTGTCTTATTTTTAAAAAGAAAGGCTTCATCATCAATATTATTTACAACGATGTCTAAATCACCATCATTATCTAAATCGGCATAGGCAGCGCCATTTGAGAAAGACGGAATGTTTAAACCTGAAGAAGGCGTAACATTTTTAAAATTTAAATCTCCATTATTTTTGTATAAAATATTTTCCAATTTTTCGGATGGTAGGTTATTATAGATAGTTTCTTTGATTTCAAAGGGAATGTTACCGTTATATTTCTTTTTAGCTTCAGTAATACGCATTCTAACATCGTTATCGGATGAATATTTTCTAAATCCATTGGTAATATAGAGGTCTTCATTACCATCGTTATCGGTATCAAAAATAAGTCCGGCCCAACTCCAATCACTTTTTGATAAGCCTGCTAATTGAGCTATGTTATGAAATTTATTTGCTCCCATATTCAATTGTAAGGAGTTGAACATATATTGAGCCTGAAAGCCAAAAGTTTTTACCAACATTTCAAACTGGGGAACGTTCATTGAAGCCATAAGTGTTTTAGAACGGATATGATCGGTAGGAGCCATATCTAGCACAAAAATATCTTTTAAATTATCGTTGTTTATATCGGCAATATCAACACCCATTGCTGAAAATGATATTTGATTGGTAGTATTTTTAATTTGGTCTGTAAAAGTGCCATTTTTATTGTTTATATACATCACATCAGGCAGGTAATAATCATTAGCTATATAAATATCTAACCAATTATCATTATTGATATCGCTTACACAAAGCCCTAATCCAAAACTTGGTTTTAATAAACCTGCGTGTTCTGTAACATTTTTGAATTTACCTTTATCGTTTTGATAAAGGTGGCTAGAGTTATCAAATAATTTTTGTTTATCACTTAATATTTTAAGAAAGGTTAGGGGATCTACGCCCCAATATTCATTTTCGTTCATTACCACACAGTCTAAATCACCATCTTTATCATAATCAAAAAATGCAGATTGGGTACTAATTCCCGTATCATCAAGTCCATAATTTGAAGCGCCCTCTTTAAAAGTATTATTTTTTTGATTAATTAATAGAAGGTTTGCTCTATCACTTTTTGAGTAAGGGCCACCTTGTGATACATAGATGTCTAACCATCCGTCATTATTGATATCTACAAAAGTTACACCACTAGACCATCCTTTTTTTGTGTTAATATTAGCTGACTCTGTAATATCTTCAAACACGAGGTTTCCTTTATTGAGAAACAGTTTGTTTGAACCTTGATTAGCGCAAAAGAAAATATCTTTTAGACCATCGTTGTTTATATCGGCAATTCCAACGCCCGCACCATTATAGTAATAATCGTAATCAAAAACATTTAAACCGTTTTTTAAATTGTGGGCTAGCGTGTTGCTGAAATGCAACCCACTTTGTTTTGGGTTTATTTGCTCAAAATTTGATACTTGATTATGAGAATTATTTTTATTTTCACTCAAATCACTTTTAGGATTACTACAATTAAAAAAGGATATAGCCATTAATAAAAACAAAAAATTTAGCTTCATGATATTGTTTTTTTTTAGTAAATATAAAAAATCTTTATAAACTAGCTTAAATAATAAATATTGAGTTCGTTTTTGATTAAAAAAAACGCACTATCCCGGTTAATTTAATTTTGAAATTATTTTTTAAAAATCAATTTTAAGCGTTTTTGCGATTTGAAAGGTATCTTTTTGCGT
>PFPU01000065.1 GCA_002793215.1 Flavobacteriales bacterium CG_4_10_14_0_2_um_filter_35_18 | reverse complement strand
TTTGTTTAATATTGTCTTTCAAATAATTATAACCAAGCTGGAGGTTTTGATTGTAATTAAAAAGCCTAAAATTAATTTGTGAATTAAGCTCTAATCCATACGAATTAACCCGAAATAAATTATTAGCTTGCCATTTATCCGCTGGAAGGTATTTTACATAGTCAATCAAATTATGTGAATTTCGGTTAAATAAAGCCAGTTCAACTTTAAAGGAATCATTGTTGAATTTCAGACCCAATTCCTGAGCAAAAGCCGATTCAGGTTTAAGATTTTCATTCCCTTTTGTTGCAGGATCAGAATAAAACAAATCGGTATAAGTAGGAATGCGATACGTATAACCTAGATTTCCATATAAACGCATTTTAGGCGATAAGGCATAACCTAAATCAATTCCTGGAAAGGCATGAAAATTAAAATCGGAAAAATAATTAAGCGCCACGCCCGGCGTAATATCAACTTTGTCGTCATCAAAACTAAAGCGATGCTCAATAAAAACATTGGCAATAAAGCGATTGTGTGCACCTAAATTGTTGCTAACGATATAGTTTTTAGAAACAGCAACACCCAATCCGGTAATTCCGGCTTGCGATTTTATGGTACTGTTAAATGTAGCCCCAACATTATTGGTGATGTGAAAATTTCTAAAAAAAGTTGGATTTTCTCTCAAAAACAAATACATATCCTGATTGCGTTTCCAAAACACAGTCGATTTTAAAGTATAATTTTTGTTTCTAAATTGTGAGCTAAGACCCACCAAACTGGTTTGTGTTTCTTCGTATTGATCTTTATAATTTGGATTTGCATAAAAACCATTTGCGCCAAACTTTCGCGATCCATAGTTTGCCAACAGTTGAATCGGCAATTTACGGATGTTAAAATTCGATTTATAAAAGGCATTGTCGTTTTTAAAATCGGTATTAAAGCGATAACCAGCCGAAGTATTTCGTTTATATTGAAGCACTTGAGCATAATTGTTCGTTATAGAGTTTACTTGTGCACCAACCGAAGTGTGATTATAAGAGCCTGTAGTGGCATCAATTTTTAAACTATTTTCTGATGCTAGCTTTGTGATGATGTTGATAGCGCCCGTAAAAGCATTCTGTCCAAAAATACGGGCAGCGGGTCCTTTAATAATTTCGATGCGCTCAATGTTTTCGAGTGCCGGTAAGCTATTTAACAAATGATGTCCTGTTTGAGAGTCGGCAACCGCCATGCCGTCAATCAACAATAAAGTTTGGTCAAAACTACCGCCGCGAATATATAAATCGGCTTGCATGCCATCTACGCCTCTTTGTCGCACATCAATGCCGGCAACATTTTGTAATAATTGCGCAACACTTGTAGCTGCTTCTTTGTTAATTTGTTCATTAGTTATGATAAAAATGCTTCTCGAATTTTTTGAAAACGGCAATTCAATGCGTTGTGCATTAACCACAACTGAGTCTAGTGTTTCAATTTGATTTTGAGCGTTTTGACTGATGACAACTTGAAAGCTGAAAGCAAATAAAATTAAATAATAAATTCTCATAAGGGCTGAATTTTTAAGCTGACAAAGATAGAATTATTAAAATAAAAGGGATTATATTTGGCACTTATAGGCATAAAAAATCCCGCCATTTAGCGGGATTTTATTATTTAAGCCTGACCAGCTGGCCCAAAATTCATCGGGATGGCGGCTTGTTCATAATCTTTAATTTCACCGTGGGCTTGTTCAAATCTGCTCACATTTTCAACCAAAGCCTTAGCCAATCGCTTGGCGTGTTGTGGCGTTAAAATGATGCGAGACTTTACTTTAGACTTGGGTGTTCCTGGCATGACATTAATAAAATCGACCACAAATTCTGAAACTGAATGATTGATGATGGCTAAATTGGCATAAGTGCCATCGGCCATAGCTTCATCTATTTCAATATTTAACTGATTTTCATTCTTTTTATCTGTCATCGCTTGTTATTTATAAAGCATTTTCCATTTCATCTAAAGCGCCAACAATGGTTTTATCATAAATATGAAGTCCTGTACCTGCAGGAATTCGTTTACCTACAATAACATTTTCTTTTAGACCTTCTAAATAATCTTCTTTACCACTCACCGCAGCTTCGTTTAGAACTTTTGTTGTTTCTTGGAACGAGGCAGCCGAAATAAATGATTTAGTTTGAAGCGAAGCTCTGGTGATACCTTGCAAAATAGGTTCTGCCGTAGCTGCAACCGCATCTCTAGCTTCAACTAACGCTTTATCTTCACGTCTTAAAATTGAATTTTCATCTCTTAATTGACGCGCTGTTATAATCATACCTTCTTTTAAATTTAAAGAATCACCTGCACTTGTTATCACTTTTTTGCCGTAAATGTTATCATTTTCTTCAATAAAGTCATTTTTATGAACCAGTTGGTTTTCTAAGAATAAGGTATCGCCCGTATCAATAATATTTACTTTTAGCATCATTTGTCGCACAATAACTTCAAAATGTTTGTCATTAATTTTCACCCCTTGAAGTCGATAAACTTCTTGAATTTCGTTAACGATATATTCTTGAACTTTTGAAGGACCTTGAATGTCTAAAATATCTTTAGGTGTAATTGAACCATCAGAAAGTGGCATACCAGCCTTGATGTAGTCATTTTCTTGAACCAAAATTTGGTTAGATAATTTCACCAAGTATTTTCTAATTTCACCGGCTTTAGATTCTACGATAATTTCGCGGTTACCGCGTTTTATTTTGCCTAATGAAACAACGCCGTCAACAGCCGAAACCACAGCAGGATTTGAAGGGTTACGCGCTTCGAATAATTCAGTTACTCTTGGCAAACCACCCGTGATATCACCTGCTTTAGCAGATTTTCTCGGAATTTTAACCAAGGTTTTACCGGCTTCAATTTTAGCGCCATCTTCAACCATTAAGTGAGCCCCTACCGGCAAACTGTAAGAACGCAAAACATTGCCTTTATTATCTTCAATCAATAAAGTTGGAATTACTTTTTTGTTTTTAGATTCTGAAATAACTTTTTCTTGAAAACCAGTTTGCTCATCCATTTCAATTTGATAAGAAACGCCTTGCTCAATATTTTCGAAAACTATTTTTCCTTTAAATTCAGATACAATCACCCCATTATAAGGATCCCATTGGCAAATAAGCTCCCCTTTTTTAACCGATTTTTGTCCGCTAATAAAGATTTGTGAACCATAAGGAAGGTTGTGCGTATTTAAAAGAATGCCTGTTTTTTTGTCGTAAACTTTTATTTCGGATGTTCTAGAAATTACGGTTTCGATTTGTTTTCCATCAATATCAACACCTTGAACCGTTTTTAAATCTTCTATTTCTATATTACCTTCAAATTTGGCAATAATTTTATTGTCTTCCGAAATATTACCGGCAATACCACCCGCGTGGAATGTACGCAAGGTTAATTGCGTTCCCGGTTCACCGATAGATTGCGCGGCAACAACGCCAACGGCTTCTCCAAGTTGAACCATACTTCTGGTAGAAAGGCTATAGCCATAGCATTTTGCACAAATACCGTGTTTTGCTTCGCAGGTTAATGCGGTTCGTACTTCAACAGTATCAATAGGTGAATTTTCAATTGTTTCTGCTATTTCATCAGTTACAACTTCACCTGCTTTAATAACCACTTCATTATTTAGCGGATTAATAACATCTTGTAATGAAACACGTCCAACGATGCGTTCGGCAAGGCTTTCAACAACTTCATCATTTTTCTTTAAAGCGCTCACTTCTAATCCACGTAAAGTGCCACAATCAACTTCGTTAATAATCACATCTTGTGATACATCTACTAAACGACGTGTTAAATAACCAGCATCGGCCGTTTTTAAAGCCGTATCGGCAAGACCTTTACGCGCACCGTGTGTTGAGATAAAGTATTCAAGAATTGAAAGTCCTTCCTTAAAGTTAGACAAAATTGGGTTTTCAATAATTTCGCCCCCACCTGAAGTTGATTTTTTAGGTTTAGCCATCAAACCACGCATACCCGTTAATTGGCGGATTTGTTCTTTAGAACCACGCGCACCAGAATCAAGCATCATATAAACAGAGTTAAATCCTTGTTTATCTTCTCTAATACGTTTCATAGCAAGCTCGGTTAAACGCACGTTTGTTGAAGTCCAAACATCAATAATTTGGTTATAACGTTCGTTATTGGTAAGCATACCCATGTTATAATTTGCCATAATATTTTCTACTTGCTTGTTAGAAGCAGCAATCATAGCGGGTTTTTCTTCTGGAATAATAATATCGCCTAAACTAAAAGACAATCCGCCTCTAAAGGCAAAATAGTAGCCCATATCTTTGATATCGTCTAAAAATTGTCCAGTAGTTGGTACATCGGTTAATTTTAGCACTTTACCAATAATATCACGCAATGATTTTTTAGTTAACACTTCGTTGATATAACCAACGGCTTTAGGCACAACTTCGTTAAATAACACACGACCAACGGTAGTTTTAATCAGTTTTGTAACTAATTCACCTTTTTCGTTTAAATCCTGTGTTCTAACGGTAATGCGCGCATTTAAATCAACTGCTTTTTCATTAAAGGCTATGGTCAATTCTTCGGGAGAATAAAATATTAAACCTTCGCCTTTAATTTTAATTTCGGGCGTTGAAACGCGTTCTTTGGTCATATAATATAAGCCGAGCACCATATCTTGAGAAGGAACCGTAATTGGTTGACCATTAGCAGGATTTAAAATATTTAAAGAGGCTAACATCAACAATTGTGCTTCTAACACGGCTTCAGGACCAAGTGGTAAATGAACTGCCATTTGGTCACCATCAAAGTCGGCATTGAAAGCCGTACAAGCGAGTGGATGTAATTGAATGGCTTTACCTTCGATTAATTTTGGCTGAAAAGCTTGAATACCTAAGCGGTGCAATGTTGGGGCACGGTTTAATAAAACGGGGTGACCTTTAATTACATTTTCTAAGATATCCCAAACAACAGGTTCTTTTTTATCGATAATTTTTTTAGCAGATTTTACGGTTTTAACAATACCTCTTTCAATTAATTTTCTAATTACAAAGGGTTTGTAAAGTTCGGCTGCCATATCTTTAGGGATACCGCATTCATACATTTTTAAGGTTGGTCCAACAACAATTACTGAACGCGCAGAATAATCGACACGTTTACCTAATAAATTTTGGCGGAAACGACCTTGTTTACCTTTAAGGGAATCGGATAGGGATTTAAGCGGTCTATTTGAATCGGTTTTTACTGCCGATGATTTTCGGGTATTGTCGAATAGAGAGTCAACTGATTCTTGCAACATACGTTTTTCGTTGCGCAAAATAACCTCAGGAGCTTTAATTTCAATCAATCTTTTTAGACGGTTATTTCTAATGATTACCCTGCGGTATAAGTCATTTAAGTCGGAAGTTGCAAAACGACCACCATCGAGCGGAACTAGCGGACGCAATTCGGGTGGAATCACCGGAATTACCTTCATAACCATCCATTCGGGATTGTTTTCTCTATTATTTTTTGATTCTTTAAAGGCTTCAACAACTTTTAAGCGTTTTAAAGATTCTGTTTTGCGTTGTTTAGAAGTTTCGGTGTTAGCTTTGTGGCGTAATTCGTAAGATAAATCATCTAAATCAATTCTTGCCAACAAATCATGTAGGCATTCAGCGCCCATTTTAGCGATAAATTTATTTGGGTCATTATCGTCAAGGTATTGATTATCTTGAGGAATGTTATCTAAAACATCTAAATATTCTTCTTCGGTAATAAAATCCAATCTTTTTAAAGGTTCGCCTTCGGCATTTTTAGCATTACCTGGTTGTATAACTACATATCTTTCATAATATATAATCATATCCAATTTTTTGGATGGTAGTCCTAAAAGATAGCCCATTTTATTTGGCAAGGATCTAAAATACCAAATATGTGCAACGGGCACAACCAAATTAATATGACCTACGCGGTCTCGACGTACTTTTTTTTCGGTTACCTCAACACCACAGCGGTCGCAAACAATTCCTTTATAGCGAATACGTTTATATTTACCACAGGCACATTCGTAATCTTTTATAGGGCCAAAGATGCGTTCACAAAATAAACCATCACGTTCGGGTTTGTGAGTGCGATAATTGATGGTTTCTGGTTTTAAAACTTCGCCTCTTGAAACATTGAGAATAGATTGAGGTGAAGCTAAGCCAATGGTGATTTTATTAAATTTTTTTACAGTGTATTTTTCGGTTTGTCTTGCCATAGTAATGGAATCAAATTAAACTATTTATATTAATTTCCTCCCGACAAGTCGGGAGGAAAACTGTATGTTATTACTCTTCTAACCTGATGTCTAAACCTAAACCTTTTAGTTCGTGCATAAGCACGTTAAACGATTCTGGTAAACCGGGTTCGGGCATTGGGTCTCCTTTAACAATGGCTTCATAAGTTTTTGCTCTACCCATAACATCATCCGATTTTACGGTAAGCATTTCTCTTAGTGTTGCCGATGCGCCATAAGCTTCTAAAGCCCAAACTTCCATTTCTCCTAGACGTTGACCTCCCATTTGAGCTTTACCACCAAGGGGTTGTTGTGTTATAAGAGAGTATGGACCTATAGAACGTGCATGCATTTTGTCATCAATCATGTGGCCTAGTTTAATCATATAAATCACGCCAACAGTTGCGGCTTGGTCAAAACGTTCGCCTGTACCGCCATCATATAAATAGGTGTGACCGTAAATTGGAACACCAGCTTGATTAGTCAATTCAATAATTTGGTCTAAGCTAGCCCCATCAAAAATTGGCGTTGCATAAGTTTGCCCTAGTTTTTGACCTGCCCAACCTAAAACCGTTTCATAAATTTGACCAATATTCATACGAGAAGGTACGCCAAGTGGATTTAAAACAATATCTACTGGGGTTCCATCTTCTAAAAATGGCATATCTTCGGCTCTTACAATCCGTGCTACAATACCTTTATTGCCATGACGTCCCGCCATTTTATCGCCAACTTTTAACTTTCGTTTTTTAGCGATATAAACTTTGGCGAGTTTAATAATACCGGCTGGCAACTCATCTCCTACTGAAATGGCGAATTTTTCTCTTCGCAACATTCCTTGCAAGTCGTTTACTTTAATTTTATAATTGTGAACGAGTTCGCTAATTAGTAAGTTTAAATCTTGATCGGTTGTCCAAACGCCTTTTGTTAAATGCGTATAATCTTCGACAACATTTAACATTTTTAAGGTGAATTTTTTGCCTTTTGGCAGAATTTCTTCACCCAAATCGTTTTGAACACCTTGAGATGTTTTGTTGTTGACTAAGATAAATAGTTTATCGATTAATTTAGTTTTAAGTTCTTCAAATCTAGAGCTATAGCTGTTTTCTAAAGCAGTTAATTCATCTTTTTCTAAAGAGCGTTTGCGTTTGTCTTTTACGGTTCGTTGGAACAATTTTTTGTCGATAACCACCCCGTGCAATGAAGGTGAGGCTTTTAAAGAGGCGTCTTTTACATCACCTGCTTTATCACCAAAAATAGCGCGTAATAATTTTTCTTCGGGTGTTGGATCTGATTCTCCTTTTGGGGTAATTTTTCCAATTAAGATATCGCCGGGATTTACCTCAGCACCGATGCGAATCATACCATTTTCGTCGAGGTCTTTGGTAGCTTCTTCACTAACATTTGGAATGTCGTTTGTAAGTTCTTCGGGGCCTAATTTGGTATCTCTTACCTCTAAAGAATATTCATCAATATGAATTGAGGTAAAGATATCTTCGCGCACAACGCGTTCAGAAATTACGATAGCGTCCTCAAAATTATAACCTTTCCAAGGCATGAAGGCCACTTTCATATTTCTACCTAAAGCTAATTCGCCATTTTGGGTGGCATAACCTTCGCAAAGTACTTGTCCTAATTCAACAATATCACCTTTTTTAACAATTGGTTTTAGGTTGATAGACGTTCCTTGGTTTGTTTTTCTGAATTTTATTAAGTTGTATGTTTTAGAGTCGCTGTCAAAACCTGCCATTCGCTCATTTTCAGTGCGGTCGTATTTTATGGTAATTTCTCTAGCGTCAACATATTCAACCACCCCACTACCTTCGGCATTAATCAAGATTCTAGAATCTTTAGCAACACGTCTTTCTAAACCTGTGCCAACAATTGGTGCTTCTGGTTTCATTAAAGGAACGGCTTGACGCATCATGTTTGAACCCATTAAGGCACGGTTAGCATCATCGTGTTCTAAGAAGGGAATTAAAGAGGCTGAAATTGAAGAGATTTGATTTGGAGAAACGTCCATATAATCAACATCAGTTGATGGAATTACAGGAAAATCGCCACCTTCTCTTGCAACAACTTTTTCTAAAATAATATGTCCTTTTTCATTTAGTTCCAAATTTGATTGGGCAATTTTTTTACCTTCCTCTTGTTCGGCACTTAAATAAATAGGTTCTTTAGAATTATCTACAACACCTTGTTTCACTGCGTGATAAGGCGTTTCAATAAATCCTAAATTATTGACTTTTGCATATACAGCCAAAGATGATATCAATCCAATATTTGGACCTTCGGGTGTTTCAATTGGGCATAAACGACCGTAGTGCGTAAAGTGAACGTCGCGCACTTCAAATCCGGCGCGTTCTCTAGATAAACCTCCCGGTCCTAGGGCAGATAGGCGTCTTTTATGAGTTATTTCGGCTAATGGATTTGTTTGATCCATAAATTGTGAAAGCTGATTTGTGCCAAAAAACGAATTGATAACAGATGATAAGGTTTTAGCATTAATTAAATCAAGTGGTGTAAAAACTT
>PFPU01000070.1 GCA_002793215.1 Flavobacteriales bacterium CG_4_10_14_0_2_um_filter_35_18 | reverse complement strand
ACCTCATAAATTTTATCTTTTGGTCCATTTGCAATCTGTTGCTTCAAAGCAATGATGCTTTGATGTAGGCGCAACTGCAAAATGGTGTTGACCTTTTTATCGGTTTCACGCTCTATCACCTCAAGTGCGTCAATATTCCATGGGTTGAGTACCAATGGCTTTTCGCAAATGGCATGAGCGCCACTGCGCAAAGCAAAGCGGATATGTGCATCGTGCAGATAATTAGGCGTGCAAATACTAACATAGTCTAATTTTAAGCCTTTGTCGCGTTTAAGCTTTTCAATGTGTCGGTCAAAACGTTCAAACTCCACAAAAAAATCGGCATTCGGAAAAAAACTATCCATAATGCCTACCGAATCAAATTTATCGAGAGCGGCAATTAGGTTATTGCCGGTATCTTTAATGGCGCGTAAATGCCGGGGAGCGATATAACCGGCAGCACCTATTAATGCAAATTGTTTCATTTTTAATTTACTTTTTTAGCCATGAGAAATTTTTGGTCAATTCCTTCCTAAGTGAGCAAAAATAATCATTTTAATAGGATTGTAAAGCTTTTTTTAACCTTGTTTTAAAAGATTATATCCCAAATTTTTAGGGGAATTTTCCCTTTTTTGACAACTGTTCACAAAAAGAAGCCCCCTCTAATTTTTATTGTAATTTATTTAAGGTTTGCAACTTAGTTATAAGCAAGCATTGTTTATGGTTTTTATTATTAATAAAGTAGCCTAAAAACACCGTTCACATACAAAAAGACGTCATTCACACCAAATATTTTTATTTTAAAACAGAATCGCTTAGGTTTGAATCAAAATCAATAATAATACGCTTTTTTACTACTAACTAAAAAAGGGTTGCTTCAGGTCTTTCTGAATCAACCTTTTTTTTGTTTTTCACCTTTACCTTAGTAAGTTTCATTTTGAAATCTATTTTTGCTACATTTGATTAAGAAAACTATTATGCGCTGGACTTTTAAACCGCTTCCTAACCAAACACAAGTTATTGATTTAGCCAAAAGCTTATCGGTTTCTAAAACCATTGCAAGCTTATTGGTGCAACGCGGTATTTTTGATTATAGCCAAGCAAAACAATTTTTTAGACCGCAACTTTCACATTTACACAATCCTTTTTTGATGAAAGATATGGAACTGGCGGTAAACCGGATTGAATTAGCTATGGCGCAACAGGAGCTTATTTTAATTTATGGGGATTATGATGTTGATGGCACTACGGCGGTGAGTTTGGTTTCGAGCTACTTAAAAGGTATTTACAACAAGGTTGCTACTTACATTCCTGACCGCTATGACGAGGGTTATGGCATCTCTTTTAAAGGTATCGATTTTGCCAATGATAACGGGATAAGCCTAATAATTGCCCTCGATTGTGGCATAAAAGCGCTTGAAAAAGTGGCTTATGCCAATCAAAAAAATATTGATTTTATTATTTGCGATCACCACAGGCCGGGCGACAAATTGCCAAATGCCATTGCCGTATTAGATCCTAAAAGGGCGGATTGTACCTATCCTTATGATGAGCTTTGCGGATGTGGCATCGGTTTTAAACTCATTCAGGCTTTATCCGAAAAAAGGCAACAAAATCCGAATGAATTAATTCCCTATTTAGACTTGGTAGCCACGGCAATTGCCGCAGATATCGTACCCATTACGGGCGAAAATCGCATTTTGTCCTATTTTGGTTTATCGGTTATTAACAGCAATCCGCGCCCCGGCATTAAGGCACTCATCGGGCAAACCAATAAAAAAGATTTAAATATTACCGACGTGGTTTTTACCATCGCTCCGCGCATAAATGCCGCAGGACGCATGAAACACGGTCGCTATGCCGTTGAATTGCTCACCGAAATGAATTTTGAACAAGCCGAACAATTTGCTAAAGAAATTGATGTGTTCAATTCAAATCGACGAACTGCAGATAAAACAATTACGCAACAAGCTTTAAAACAGATTATTGAAAATAAGGAACAAACCAATTCAACCACCGTTGTTTATAAAGAAAATTGGCATAAAGGGGTCATTGGTATTGTGGCATCACGCTTGATAGAAACCTATTACCGCCCCACTTTGGTCTTTACAAAAAGTGGTGAAAAACTGGCAGCGTCGGCCAGGTCGGTTCACGGATTTGATTTGTATAACGCCCTAGAACTTTGCGCTGAACATTTGGAACAGTTTGGAGGACATAAATATGCTGCCGGTTTGACTTTGCTCGAAGAAAATTATCAAAATTTTAAAGACCAATTTGAATCCATCGTAAAAAGTAGCATTCCAGAATCTTGCTTAATTCCTGAAATTTTAATCGATGCGCCTTTAGATTTGTGTGAAATCACTCCAAAATTTTATCGCATCCTTAAACAAATGGGGCCTTTTGGACCCGAAAATATGAATCCTATTTTTGTGGCTACCGGCTTGCGCGATAACGGCTATGGCAAAAAAATTGGTCAAGATGATTTGCATTTAAGACTCAATATTATCGCTGGAGCCGATTTTAAAACTTACCAAGCTGTGGGCTTTAATTTGGGGTCTAAATACAATTTGGTCTCGAACGGCAAGGCCTTTAAGGCGGCTTTTACCATTGAAGAAAATTATTGGAATGGCAACACCACCCTTCAATTAAACATCAAAGATTTGGAGGCAGATGACTAAAATTTAATTAATTTTATAAGCAAAAAATGTTTCAATTCACTATAAGCATCCTTAAATAGCCATTCTATGGAACCATTAAACCTCACTTTTTTACAATCGCATTTGGTTTGGGAAGACGTTTCTGCTAATCTCAAAGTTTTTTCTGCAAAATTAAACCAGCTAAAAAACCCAACCGATGTGGTGGTGTTGCCCGAAATGTTTACCACCGGATTTAGCATGAATTCAAAATTTTTGGCCGAAAAAATGGATGGCAAAAGTGTAACTTGGATGCAAATGCAGTCTAAAAAACTCCAAACCGTTGTTTTGGGAAGCCTTATTATTGAAGAAAATGGCCACTTTTTTAACCGCCTTGTGGTTGCCTTTCCTAACGGCGATTTAAAACAGTATAACAAACACCATTTGTTTACCCTATCGGGTGAAGATAAGGCCTATACCTCGGGGCAAGAGCGGTTACAATTCAATTATAAGGGTTGGAAAATTTGTCCGCTCATTTGTTATGATTTGCGTTTTCCAGTTTGGGCGCGAAACACTGCCAGTTATGACCTGCTTATTTATATTGCCAGTTGGCCTAAAACCAGAATAGATGCTTGGGATACGCTTTTAAAAGCTCGCGCCATTGAAAATATGAGCTATGTGCTTGGCGTTAATCGCGTTGGTGCTGATGGTAATCAGTTAGAATATCCAGGCCACTCGGCTGTTTATAATTGCTTGGGAGCTAAATTAGCTTCAACAAGCGAAAATCAAGAAGCCGTGTGCAGCATTTCACTTGATAAAAACCAACTTGTAACGACGCGAAATCAATTGAATTTTTTAAACGACCGCGACCGGTTCAAAATTGTTTAATAGTTTTGAAAACCTTCAAAATTCTTGTCTTAAAAAGCGCTACTAATGCCAATAAACAGTCTAAAATTTTTCAAAATTTTAGATTATTCAACTAAATATCATTCGTTTAGTTGGGTAAACAGCGCAATAATTAAATTTTGACAAACCCATTCTAATTCAATCTTCATTATCAATAACGATTAAAAGCCACAGGGCTATTTAGCAATCATCCATTTGAATTGGTAAGTGGTATTTGGCACAACCATTCGCTCGGTAATGCGAAGCATGCGTTCGGGCAATTTCAATAAAAAATCACGGGCTTTTTCGGCTTCGGCAGTCAAACCATTTATTTTTTCGAGTTCCCAAGTGGTATTTAATTTTTTGATAATTTCGCAATAATCAAATCCGGTATAAACGCCGGCGCGTTGTGCTACCACCGAAAACTGGTCGAATAAACTAGCTTTTTGACCAAATGATTGTCTCAAATTCATCGCTGGCATCACAATTTTGTGTTTCATCATATACTGAAAAGCCAACATCATTTCGCTCGCATCACAATTGAAGATTTGCTTTACAAATTCGGAATAAGCAATGTGGTGGCGCATTTCATCACCCGCAATAATTTTAGACATTTTTGACAAGATTTTGTGTCCATTTTGCTTGGCAATTTTTGCCACATTATGATGTGAAATATAAGTTGCCAATTCTTGAAAACTGGTATAAACAAAGTTTTTATAAGGATCGCGACCTGTGCCTATTGACATGCCATCGGCAATTAAATGTTGGGTAGATATTTCGACTTCGCGCATATTAATCCTCCCCGATAAATAGAGGTATTTGTTTAATAAATCGCCATGGCGATTTTCTTCGGCTGTCCAAGCGCGCACCCACTTTGCCCAGCCATTATCTGCACCATTGTTATGTTGCGAAATGCCTTCAACCGATAATAACCAAGATTCATAAGTTGGCAAAGCTTCTTCGGTGATGGTGTCACCCACCATAACCGTCCAAAAATCATCGTCTAATTCTTTAGACAAGGCTCTAATTTCTTTGACTTCTTCAATGAAATTTTGACTTTGCGAATTGGGTAAAAAATCGGTTGGTTGCCAAATTTTATCGGGTGCAATTAAGAACTTTTCTACAAACAAATCAATGCTTTTTTCAAGGGTTTGCATCACTTCTAATCGGCTATTTTGTAAAGACATGATTGATGGTTTTTTATAAAGTGTAAAGCTATTGCTTTTGTTGGTTCTACTATTAACATTTTGATAGGTTTTTTCTATTCAAAAAAAAATCCTGAGCAAAAGCTTAGGATTTTTTAAGTCATTTTACTTTGTAAACCACTGATGCCAAGGGATTTTAGACAAAACAAATAAGAGTGCTAAGCCATAAAATAGCGCGATGGTTTTAAATTTTTCCTTGTCGGAGGCTTTCTTTTTGTGTTTAGAAAATCCAACTGTAATAAGGATGATTGCTAAAATCATCATTAAAGGATGTTCTACCACTATTAACCGCACGGCGGCTTCTTTCATTGATGCGCCCATGCCAATTTCACGTAAAGTGGCATAAAAAGGCGAAACATAATAGGCCATAAACCCAAGAAGTAACTGAATGTGAGCAAAGATGAGCGCAAAAAGCGCCAATCTCAAATCTTTTGTTTTAAATTCTTTATTGGCTATTAAGCCTAATAGTGCGTTGGTAAAGGCGATAATTATTGCCAAAAGTACCAAGTAAGCCCAAACGGAGTGCAAGTGTTTAATCATAATATTGTTTTTGATTTTGGTGATAAAAGTAAGTAAAATTTCAACACTATAAAAAAGTGCTTGTTGAATTGCAAAATGGTAAAAATTGAACATAAAAAAACCTCCTGTCAAAAAAGACAGGAGGTTTAAAAAAATTAAAATTTAGTGTTAGTTACCAAACGTATATCTCAAAGTAAATTGTGCTTGCCAAACATCAAAAACGGATGCATTTTTAGCAAAAGTTTTGTCGGCAAGAACGCGAACACCTGCTTCATTTACATAGGTATTCATTTGGAATTGAGGAATGTTATCAACACCTGTCGTTCTATAATTTAAGATTACAGGAGCCACTGCTCTTTTTGAAATACCCCAATTTTTATTTATCATATTGGTGAAATTCAAGATGTCGGCTCTAAATTGGAATTTATTTGATTTACCCCAAAGGTTTACCGCAAAATCTTGAGTAACTGATAAATCAACGCGGTGCAACATTGGCAATACACCACCATTTCTTTCGGCATATTGACCTCTTCTAGTTGATAAATACGGATCTTGATCAATAAAAGCATCGTAAGCGGCTTGTTGTTGTGCAGCGGTATAAACTGTTGGCACACCACTATTTGTAACGGTTAACGTTTGGAACGTGATTTCAGATGCCGCATTTGGCACATAAACCAAATCATTGTTGCTAATTCTGTCACCGTTCATATCGCCACCATAAGTGTAAGAGTAAGCTCCTGATTTTTGTCCGATATAACCAAGGTTTACTGAAGTAGCTGATTTTACTTTACCCTTTCCGTATTCTATTTTATAGCCCAAAATACCAATAATTCTATCTGGAATGTTATTGTTAGAATTTGCTAGCGGTAAATCGTTGTTGCCATTTACCGAACGTGCGCCTCTCCATGAGCCGGAAGCAATTGCGCCGGCAGACATTAAATCGCGCGCTTCAGAAAAAGTATAGGCCAAAGATCCCCAAATACCATTTTTATAAGGGTATTCTAATTTAAACGTAGCTGAACTGTAAAAGCCTTTATCGGTGTTTTCTAACACAATGGCATTCGACACATTGTCGTTAATTCTAACGCCATTGTCATTACGCGCATATCTTGGTCTGGTATCAGTGCCTACAAATGTTCCAACAGGTGCTTCTAAGTTAGCGTTAAAATAATTGATGGCATTGGTGTTTGAGGAATAAATAAATTCGGCTGTTCCTATAAAACCATAAGGCAATTTTTGATCAACCGCGATATTGGTTTTCCAAACTTGTGGAAATTTAAAATTCTTGTCAACCAAAGCCAAATCGAAAGAAGAAGGAAGGGTTGGAACGGCAGGAATAAAATAATCATTAGGGTTTGGCGTAAATCCAAAGCCACCTGCTGATATAGCGCCCCCACTAACATCAATAAAACCTGTTAGCACCCCATTGTTACCAACGGCATTAGAGATGAATACATAAGGCGGACGACCGGTAAAGATACCACTACCACCACGCACTTGTGTTTTGCCTTTTCCATTTACATCCCAGTTAAAACCAAATCTTGGTTCCCAAAGGGTTTGGGTTTTAGGACGGTCTTTTGTATTGTATTTTTTACCATCTAAAAAGGTTAAACTGTTAATAGCAGGATTTTCTAAAGACGTGTCTGAAAAAGAAACCGAAGATGCTCTAAAACCATAAGTAACTTTAAAATTATCATTAACCTTATATTCATCTTGAGCATAAATATCAAATTTAGTCGATTTAGTAATTTGCAAAGGCTCTGCAGCGCCTGGCAAAGCAGAATATCTAAATTGGAAACGAGCAGGGAATTTAGTGGTTGATGGGGCAAAGCCATTAGCAGCCGATTCGTTGGCGGCAGCATAAAAATCATCTAATGAATTAAAGATGTAAACACCGTTTGAAGCGGGGAAAAACAAGTTATTCGATTTGAATTTTTCAAAATTTAAACCAAATACAAGGGTGTGCTTGTCAAGGTATTTGGTCAAGTTATCGGTAAAATGCAAGGTGTTATAATCTAATTGATTTCCTGGTGTAAAAGGGTCTAAACCAACTGAAATAAGGGTTGGCCTATTAGAAGCACCATCGCGAATATCAATAAGCGGAAAAGTTGCGCCTTGTTGACCACGGTCTTCAATTTGTTTATCGTAGCCAAAAATAAAGTTGTTGTGTAAGGTTTCAGAAAACTTGGTGTTCAACTCTAACACAATAGAGCGGGTGTTATCTTGAATGGTATAACCACCATTTTTAAAAGCCATTGCATTTGAATTTGTTCTACGGTTACCTGCACCTGCCGAAAAAGAGTTTGAAACCATTTGGTCGGCTTCTGAATCGTGGTGAACGTAACGAACACTCATTTTATTGTTATCGTTGATGTTCCAGTCCAATTTCATCAAGAATTTTTTTGATGTAGAGCCAGAGCTAAAGTTTTCCCAAGGACCGGTGGTATAGTTAAATTTATCTTGCATAAAATTAGATAAATCGAGCATTTGTTGATAGGTTGGTTTAGAAACCTGTGAACCACCATTAGGAGAATCGGTAGATGTCCAAGTGGTTGCCGGACTGGTATTATCAACTTTTTCAAAGTTGCCAAAAAAGAATAATTTATCTTTAATAATAGGCGCACCCACTCTAATGCCATAAATTTTTTCATCAAAAGTTGAAGGGGTAATTTTAACGTCACCGGCATTTCTACCAACAAAAGCGCGTTTGTTGTTTCTAAAAGAGTGATAGCCTGAGCCTTCAACTTCATTTGTACCACTTCTAGTTACGGCATTGATACCCGAACCAACAAAGCCTGATTGGCGTACGTCAAATGGGGCGATATTTACCTGAAGTTCTTCAATGGCATCTAACGAAATTGCGGTAGAACCCGTTCTACCACCAGCTTGTGTATTAGACCCTAATCCAAAACCATTGTTAAAAACAGAACCATCAATGGTAAAGTTATTTAAACGAGAGTCTTGACCTCCAAAACTACTGCCGTTTCCATTAGGACTGTATTTAGTAATTGAATTTATAGAACGCGAACCGGTAATTGGCACCGTATTGATTTCTCTATTTGAGAATTGTTGTGCTGCACCCGTGCGTTGTTTAGAAAAAATTGGGTTTTTGGTAGCCGTAACCACCACTTCATCAAGGGCAGAAGCTTCTTCAACCAATACCACATTTAGGGTAATGCCTGCACCTAATGAAGCTCTTAAATCATTTGTTACAAATGTTTTAAAACCGACATAACTTACACGAACCGTGTAAGGGCCGCCAGGACGAATGGCTGGAATTCCAAATCCACCTACTTCGTTGGTCATAGCAAAATACTTTGAGCCAGAAGGGGTGTGAATAACCTCTACGGTTGCACCCGCTAATTCTTCACCTTTTTCGGTTTTAACTGAACCGTTTATAGATGAAGACGTTACTTGACCCATAGAATACAGGCTAAGTAATAACATCACTAAAAAAGTAATTTTTTTCATTTTGTTCATTTTTAAGATTTAGTTTAAATTAAGTTACAAAATTGACACAAAAAAACCCAACCAACTTTAGGGAATTGTTAAGGAATTTTGGTTAATTTATGTGCTAAAATACAAAATATTTAACATAGCCTTAACAAATGTTCAAAAATTTGAACCGATTGTTAATTACTCTTGATTTAATTCGAT
>PFPU01000192.1 GCA_002793215.1 Flavobacteriales bacterium CG_4_10_14_0_2_um_filter_35_18 | reverse complement strand
AAATATACAAACGCAACTCACGTCAAACTTTAACCTGAAGGTAATTACAAATCCCCTTGAAAAATTTGAGGCTTTAAACCAATTTGACCTCATTTATTTTGATGCCTTTGGTCCTGATATTCAACCTGAATTGTGGACCGAAATCATTTTTACTAAAATGTTTAAAGCCCTAAATCCGAACGGAATTTTAACAACTTATTCCGCTAAAGGCAGTGTTCGTAGAACCTTGCAAAATGTTGGCTTTAAAGTAGAACGCTTGCCGGGACCTCCCGGAAAACGTGAAATGTTGCGCGCCACAAAACCTTAACTTTAAGAATAAACGACTATCTTTGAATGATAAAATTTATTTAAAATGGAATTTAATCGCATTCACAAGCGCAAACAACCCAATAACAAAAGAGTGATTTTACTTTTTGCAATTCTAATTGTAGTAGTTGGCTTGTTATATTTTATGGACGAATTAATGGCATTAGTATTTAATTAAAGCGTATGTTTTTTAAAAAAGACAAGTCCTCATCGGCAAAAAGTGAGCTTATAGAACAGTATAAAAACCACGTTTCTTCTGGTAAAGTCGATTTTTTTAAAAAATACGATATGGATTTTGTTATGGGTCGTCGCCAAGGTCCTTGGCTATACGATATCGACGGCAAAAAAAAACTCTTTAACCTGCATTCAAATGGCGGTGTTTTTAACTTAGGACATCGCAATCAAGAACTGGTTGATTTATTAAAAGAAAACCTTGATTTTTATGACATTGGCAATCACCATTTAATAAGCAAACCCAGAGCCGAACTGGCTTCTTTGATTGCCGATTTAATGCCAGGCAATTTGAATTATACTATTTTTGGCGTGAGCGGTGGCGAAGCCATTGACACGTCTCTTAAAATTGCACGCGCTTTTACCAAACGCAAAAAAATCATTTCTGTTCAGGGCGGTTATCATGGGCATACCGGATTGTCTTTGCAAACAGGCGATGCCAAATACCGAACGCCTTTTTTATTTGATTCACCCGATTTTATACAAGTGCCTTTTAATAACTGCAAAGCCATTGAAAATGCACTAGATATTGAAGTTGCCGCAGTTATTTTAGAAACCATTCCCGCCACTTTGGGAATGGTATTGCCACAAAAAGGCTATTTAAAAACCGTAAAAGATTTGTGTGAAAAAAACAAGAGCCTGTTAATTTTAGACGAAGTACAAGCTGGTTTGAGCAGAACCGGCAAACTTTGGGCTTTCGAGCATTTTGACCTTGTGCCCGATATGGTAGTTTTAGCAAAAGGCTTATCAGGTGGAATTTATCCCATTACGGCTACCGTAATTGACCAAAAATTGGAAAGCGTTTTTCACAAAGATCCTTTTATACACATCTCAACTTCAGGTGGTTCAGAATTGGGCTGTGTGGTAGCCAAAAAAGTTTTAGAAATAAGCGCCAATTCAAATTTTTTAAAAAAGGTAAATACCTTAGCGGAATTGTTTTCGTCCGAATTACAAAATCTACAAAAAAAACACCCCAAATTTTTTAGAGGTATTAGGCAAAAAGGACTGATGATGGGTTTAGAATTAAAGGATGATTTAGCAGGACCCATACTCACCAAAACTGCCTTTGACAATGATTTATTATTGATTTATGCCAATAATGACCCCTCGGTAGTGCAATTTTTACCGCCCTTAATTATGGAACAAAAAGATATTGAATTTGTAATCACCCAGCTTGACAAAGCCCTAAAAGAAGCCAAAATTTTACATCCCATTTTGAAGTTAAAAACAACAGCACAGTCGTTGTTTAAATTGTAATTATGCAAATTAACCCAACATTGATTCAAGATTTTGAGTGTGGTTTAAATCCACAATATCCCGAAAAATCTACCATTCCGGCAACGATTGTCGGCTTTGGTGAAATTTCGTCTATATTTAAAATAAATCCATACCATGACTGGGTTTTTAAGCGGCTACCTCTGTTCAATACAACCGCACAGGCAATACAATATATTGAAAAATACAAACTTTATACGGCGTATTTAAAGCAAGCCGGACTAAGTTTGCCTTTAGATGACACCTTTGTAATTTCCTCAAAAAAAGTGGTTTTGTATGTGGCGCAAAAGGCTTTAAATAAGGTGGATTTATGTCAAAATAAGCTCCATTCCCTTCCCGCTAAGGAGGTGATAATGATGCTAGAATCCATTTTTATAGCGATAAAAAAGCTAGCCGACTTTAACAAAAATGGCAATTCAGTTTTGTTGTCAATTGACGGCCAAGTGTCAAATTGGGCTTTGGTAGAAAATAACTTGTTTTATTTTGATACGAGCACGCCACTTTTTAAAATTAACGGTGCCGAACAAATGAATCCGGAGTTGTTGTTAAACAGCACTCCAAAAGCCTTGCGTTGGATTATTAGTTTGTTTTTTTTGAAGGAAGTGATGAATCGGTATTATGATTTAAGGTTGATTTACATTGATTTGATTGCGAACCTTTATAAAGAGCAGACGCCAGAATATATTGTGCCCGCTATTAATTTAGCAAATAATCTGTTGCCAAAATCAATTAAAAAAATTACCAAGTTAGAAGTGGCCAAATACTATAAAAATGACAAACTGATTTGGCGCTTATTTTTAAGCTTTCGCCGGATAGACCGCTGGTTTAGCAAGAATATTTTAAGGAAACAATATGAATTTATTTTGCCCGGAACCATAAAACGTTAACCTATGTGTGACACTTTTATAGCTTTGCCAAATGCCACTAGTGATGGCTCCGTTATTTTCGGTAAAAACAGCGATCGCGAAGCAAATGAAGCGCAACTTATTGAATACCATCCCTCAAAATTATTTCCAAAATTTACAAAGTTACAGTGCACGTATCTTAACATTCCGCAGGTAGAAAAAACAAATGCGGTAATTATTAGTCGCCCTTTTTGGATGTGGGGCGCTGAGATGGGTGTTAATGAACACGGTGTTGTTATTGGCAATGAGGCTGTTTTTACAAAAATTAAAGTTGAAAAATCAAACGTTTTAACGGGAATGGATTTGTTGCGGCTGGCTTTAGAACGCGCAGATTCAGCGCTAAGCGCAAAGCAAAAAATAATTGATTTGATGAATGAATTTGGGCAGGGCGGCATTGGTGGCTATCAGGATATGAATTTTAAATATCACAACAGTTTTTTAATTGCCGATAAGTCAGAAGCTTGGGTTTTAGAAACTGCCGGAAAGTATTGGGCAACTAAAAAAGTAACTGACTTTTATGCCATTAGCAACGGTTTAACCATAACCGATGATTTTGATGAGATACACCCCAAAGCCATTGACTTTGCTACAAAAAAGGCTTGGGTTAAAGATACTTTTAGTTTTTCTTCGGCCTTTTCCGATTATTTATATACCAACCTTTCGGGATGTAAAAGCAGACAAAATAAAGCAAAGATGCTTTTAAAAACTAATTATTTTAAGATGGATGTACCCTTAGCAATGGCACATTTAAGAACCCATGATGAGGGCGATTTTTCGCCTTCAAAAGCATTGATTGGAAAAAGTATTTGTGCCCACGTAGCCAACTCAGTTACGCGCAATGCCTCGCAAACAACGGGTTCAATGATTGTTCATTTAACTTTAGAGAAACCAACGGTTTGGGTAACTGCAACGGCTGCACCCTGTTTGTCGGTTTTCAAACCCTTGTGGTTTACCGGAATGGTGCTTCCAGATTTAGGGCCAAAACCCGAAGCTTTGTTTAATAAAGAATCATTTTGGTGGAAAAATGAATGTGTGCACCGTCAAATTTTAAAGGATTTTAAAAATAGGGCTGCAATCATCATCCCCGAAAGGGAGCAGTTGGAAGCACGCTTATTAAAAAATGTGTATCACGAAAAAAAGAAGACCTTTTTTGAAACCAAAATCGCCTTTGAAGAGCACTGGAAATTGTTAGATCTATGGCTTACGGCAATTGAAAAATTACCTATAAAAAAGTCACCAAACCTGTTTTATAAAGCTTATTGGAAACATTTAAATAACAAAGTGGGTATCAAAATTTAGTCGTTTAACAAACTCCAAAGTTTGTCTTTTAGTTTTGTTAACCCTTTATTTGCTAGCGAAGAGATAAATAAATGAGGTAAATCATTGGGCAAAGTAGCTTCAATTTCAGATTTTAATTCGTCGTCGAGCATATCTGATTTTGAGATGGCTAACAAGCGGTTTTTATCTAGCAATTCAGGATTGTGAAGTTTGAGTTCATTTAGCAAAATGTGATATTCTTTAGAAATATCGGCACTATCGGCAGGCACTAAAAATAGCAAAATTGAATTGCGCTCAATATGACGTAAAAATCGAAGACCCAAACCTTTGCCTTCGGCTGCCCCTTCAATAATACCAGGTATATCGGCCACCACAAACGATTGAAAATTGCGATAGGCCACAATTCCTAAATTGGGTTTAAGGGTGGTAAAAGGATAATCGGCAATTTTTGGTTTGGCAGAGGTAATGACCGAGAGTAAAGTTGATTTTCCGGCATTAGGAAAACCTACCAAACCCACATCGGCTAAGACTTTTAGCTCCAACAAAAACCAATTTTCAAGACCTGGCATTCCGGGTTGAGAAAAGCGTGGTGTTTGATTGGTAGAAGTTCTAAAATGCCAGTTTCCTAATCCGCCCATACCACCTTTTAGCAAGATTTTTTCTTCGCCATTTTCGGTAATTTCTAAAATTATTTCGTTTGTTTCGGCATCTCTAACAATGGTTCCCAAAGGAACTTCTATATATTTATCTTCACCATCGGCACCTGTACTGGTATTTTTACTGCCACTACCGCCGTGACCTGCTCGAGTATGTTTGTTGAATTTTAAATGGAACAAAGTCCATAAGTTAGCACTACCTCTTAGGATAACGTTTCCACCACGTCCACCGTCACCGCCATCGGGACCGCCTTTTTCTATAAATTTTTCGCGATGTAAATGTGTTGAACCCGCACCGCCATTGCCCGATTGCGCGTATATTTTTACAAAGTCAACAAAATTACCTTCGGTCATAATTAATTTTTAAAAGATTAAAGTGAATCGATTGCTTTTCGCAAACGGTCGGTAATTTCTTCAATGGAACCAACGCCATTAATGCCAATAAATTTATGTTGAGCAGAATAGTAATCTACTAAAATGGCTGTTTTTGTTTCGTATTCATTAAAGCGGTTTCTGATTTTTGCCTCGTCTTGATCATCAGGTCTGCCGCTGGTTAAACCTCGGTTTAACAAGCGTTCAACTAATAATTGTTCTGGAACTTCGAGGGCAATCATCGCGCTAATAGGGGTGCCTTTAGCGTTTAAAAAGTTGTCTAATGCAGTGGCTTGTGAGGAAGTTCTTGGAAAACCATCAAAAATAAATCCTTTAGCATGGGGATGTTTATCAACTTCGTCTTTAAGCATATCTATGGTAACCTTATCGGGAACCAAATCGCCTTTATCCATATAAGATTTTGCTAGCAAACCGAGTGCTGTATTGCCTTTGATGTTATTTCTAAACACATCGCCTGTTGAAATGTGAATTAAATGATAAAGTGTTTTTAAAAAATCGGCTTGAGTGCCTTTGCCTGCACCAGGAGGCCCAAAAAGAACAATATTTTTCATGAATTGGCAGTTTTTAATTGGTATATATCTGGTAAATTTCTTCCAAGTCCGTCGTAATCTAAACCGTAGCCTACAATAAATTTATTGGGAATGGATAACCCAATATAATCAATGTTTAAATCCTTTTTAAAGACATCGGGTTTAAAAAATAAGGTAGCAATTTTTAGGGCTTTAACCTCTTTATCTTCAAAGATTCTAAAAATTTCTTCAAGCGTATTTCCAGTATCGATAATATCTTCTAAAATCACGACTGTTTTACCCTTTAAATTTTCTTGTAAGCCTACTAATTCTTTAATTTTTCCTGTAGAAGCAGTGCCTTGATAGGAAGCCAATTTAACAAAAGAGACCTCACAATTGTTTTTATACTGACGGATAAAATCGGCAATAAACATAAAAGAGCCGTTTAAAATTCCAATAAAAATGGGCTGTTCATCTTTTAAATCTGATTCAATTTGAGTAGCCATTTTTTTTATGGCCTTAGCAATTTGGGTAGATTCTATAAAAGGGATGAAATAATTATTGTGAAGTTTAATAGCGTTCATCTGGTTTAGCTTTATGCAAATTAACAAAAAAACCGCCTCATTTAGAGACGGTTTTTAGATAATTTTTTTAAATTATTTTTTTTCTGGATTTGTTTTTTTTGAGGTGAGAAACATCATAGGTGTTGCGATGAAAAGGGATGAATAAGTACCTACAACAATACCCACAATTAAAGCAAACATAAATCCGCGAATGGTATCACCAGCATTTATAAACATTGCCACTAAAACGAGTAAGGTTGTGGCAGAAGTGTTAATGGTTCGGCTCAAGGTGCTGCTTAACGCTTTATCAATTAAGGTTTCTTGTTCCCAATTAGAGCCGTGTAAATGTTCGAATTCTCTAATTCTATCAAAAATGATTACGGTATCATTTAAAGAGTAACCGATTACCGTTAATATGGCGGCAATAAAAGATTGGTCTATTTCTAAATCGAAAGGTAAGAATTTGTAAAATACTGAGAACACACCTAACACAATAAACGCATCGTGAAATACAGCGATAACGGCACCAAAACCAAATTGCCATTTTTTAAAGCGAACAAAAATATACAAAAATACCACAACCAATGAGCCTAGTATTGCCCAAAGTGCATCTTTTTTAATGTCGTCGGCTATGGTAGGACCTACTTTTACCGATTGCATCACACCTAGTTTTTGCTCAGAATCGCCACCTGGTTTAAATTGGTCAATATTCATACCGTCGGGTAAGAAAGTTTTTAAACCGTCAAATAATTTTTGTTGCACTTCATCATCGGCCTCCAATCCATTTTGGTCAACGTGATATTTGGTAGTAATTTTTAACTGGTTGGTTGCACCAAAAGTTTTAACTTCGGGAGCACTACCAAACACATCTTTTAGGGCGTTGCTAACCTCTGGACCACTAACTGGTTTTTCAAAACGAACGGTATAAGTTCTACCGCCTTTAAAATCGACGCCATAATTTAAATTGTTAGTAAATAGCGAACCGATGCCTATTAATAATAGTGTGCTAGAGATAATAAAGGCTATTTTACGTTTTCTTAAAAAAGTGAAATCTAAGTTCTTAAACCAATTTCTGGTAATTTTAGTATCAAAAGTCAAGGTTCTATCCTTTTTCATATACTGCTCAATCATCAATCTTGAGACGAAAATGGCGGTAAATAAAGAGGTAATTATACCTATCATTAAGGTTGTAGCAAAACCTTTAATAGGACCTGAACCAAAAATGAATAAGATAATACCTGTTAAAAAGGTGGTAATATTGGCATCGAGTATTGATGATAATGCGCCACTAAAACCATCGTTTATAGCTTCTTTTGCACCTTTACCTTTAATAAATTCTTCTTTAATACGCTCGTAAATTAACACGTTTGCATCTACAGCCATACCAAGGGTTAAAACAATACCGGCAATACCGGGTAGCGTTAACACAGCTCCAAATCCGGTAAGAACCCCAAAAAGATACAAAATGTTGGTAACTAAGGCAACATCGGCAAAAACACCTGCTTTGCCATAGTATAAAGCCATCCACAATAAAATAAGGGCTAAAGCAATTAAGAATGAATTAATACCGCTGTCAATGGCTTCTTGACCTAATGAAGGCCCTACAATTTCTGATTGAATAATTTGCGCGGGAGCAGGTAATTTTCCGGCTTTTAACACATTGGCTAAATCTTGTGCTTCGTTAATGGTAAAGTTTCCCGAAATTGAAGTACGACCACTAGTAATGGCGTCGTTAACGCGTGGTGCGGTATAAACAAAATTGTCTAACACCACAGCGACAAATTTTCCAACATTATCGGTAGTCATTTTACCCCAAAGTTTAGAACCTTTGCTGTTCATTGACATGCTTACTTCAGGATTCGCGCCAAACTGATCAAATGCTTGTTGCGCATCGTTAATAACGTCGCCTTCAATTGGAGCTTGGTCTTCGCGATTAGATTTTATGGCGTATAAATAAATAACTTCAGTGTCGGTTACAGGTTTGGCATCCCATAAAAACTTAACATATTTCATGTCTTCGGGCAAGAGGGCTCTTATTTGAGATAAGGCTAAGTATTTGTTTACTTTGGCAGTATCGGATAAGGCAGATGTTCCAATTCTCGAACTTATTTGATTGTCGTTTTGAGGAATGCTTGGATAAAAAACAGCGAATAGGGGATTTTGTTTTTTTGAATTTGTAGAGTCTTTTACTTCCCCTAAAAGGTTGTCAATTTTAGATCTTGTAGAATCTTGTGCTTTATTATCGGTAGTTAAAACACTATCTTTTTCATTTTGAGCTAAAAGCGTATTGGCTTGGATAAAAAAGTTAGCCATTTCTTGGTTAGAATAAACTTCCCAAAATTGCAATTCGGCAGTGCTTTGCAATAGTTTTTTAACACGGTCAATATCTTTTGCCCCCGGCAATTCAATAAGAATTCTTCCTGATTGAGCTACGCGTTGAATGTTTGGTTGGGTTACACCAAATTTATCAATACGACTTCTCAAAACTTCGAAGGCTGTTTTTATGGAACCGTCAACTTCATTAGTTAGAATTGGTTGAACTTCCTTATCAGTCATACTGAAGTTAATTTTGTCGCGCAAAGCCTTGTTTCCAAATATTCTAGGATCACTTAACTTAATGGTGCCATTGCTTTCTTTTTCAAAAGCTTCAAAAAACAAGGTAATGTAATTGCTGTTGCTTTCTTTTTGAGCTATTGTTGCGGCTATTAAAGCTTTGTTAAAAACAGGTTCTTTAGAATTGTTTGATAAACCCATTAAGATATCTCTCACCGAAACCTCTAAAATGGCGTTGATACCTCCTTTTAAGTCTAAGCCTAAATTAATTTCTTTTGCTTTAATTTCGTTATAAGTAAATTTGGCAATACCAAGATTTACAACGGGTTTGTTAGCAACTGAATCAAAATAAGCGCGTTCTTTTATGGCGTCATTATTGGCGTATGTGGCTGCTTTTTGTTCAACATCTTTGGCAAACCAAGTAAAGGATAATTGGTAAACACATACTAATCCGAAAAGGATGGCAAATAATCGTATAAGTCCTTTATTTTGCATTATATTTTATATTTAAGTAGGGCGTTAATTTTTAAACGTGCAAATATAGTATTTCAATAATGATTTGGCAAATTAATGCTAAGGATTTTAAAATCACAAAAAACAAATCGCAAATGACAAACCACAAAAAGCAAATGACACTATTTAAAATTCAAAATTCAAATTCTTCATTCATAATTCTCAAAGTCCTTTAAAATTTGGTCAAAGGCTTTGTTTACCGAAATCAATTCGTTTGAAGTGACTAGTTTTAAACGGTAATCTTTAAAATGAGGAAGTCCTCTAAAATAGTTACTATAATGGCGACGCGTTTCCATAATGCCAACAATTTCATTGCCTTTCCAGTCAATTTCCATTTGTAAATGGCGGCGCGCCATATCAACGCGTTGCGCGATGCTAATTTCGGGGAGGTGTTTGCCCGTTTCAAAAAAATGTTTAACTTGTTTAAAAAACCAAGGATTACCAATACTTGCTCGGCCAATCATAGCGCCATCTAAGCCAAATTTATCGCGCATTAAGGCGGCTTTTTCGGGCGAATCTACATCGCCATTTCCAAAAATAGGAATGTGCATGCGCTGGTTGTTTTTTATCGCAGCTATTGGTGACCAGTCGGCAGCACCTTTATACATTTGTGCGCGCGTGCGTCCGTGAATGGAAATGGCTTGAGCACCCGCATCTTGAAGACGCTCAGCAACTTCTAAAATTTTTATAGAAGCCTCGTCCCAGCCTAGGCGGGTTTTTATAGTTATGGGTAATTTGGTGTGATTTACCATTGCTTTGGTAAGGCTTACCATTAAATCAATGTCTTTTAAAATACCCGCACCAGCGCCTTTGCTAACGACTTTTTTTACCGGACAGCCAAAATTAATATCAATAATATCGGGCTTAGATTGCTCAACAATCTCAACCGTTCGCAACATCGATTCTAAATTTGCGCCGAATATTTGAATGCCAACCGGACGTTCTTTTTCGTAAATATCCATCTTTTTAACACTTTTAGCAGCGTCGCGAATCAAGCCTTCTGACGAAATAAATTCTGTAAAAACCACGTCGGCTCCTTGTTCTTTGCAGAGCGCTCTAAATGGCGGGTCGCTCACGTCTTCCATCGGCGCAAGCAAAAGCGGAAATTTACCTAATTCTATGTTAGCAATCTTTACCATAAGGGGCTACAAAAGTATTTAAATTTGGCGAAACCTTTGAGGTTTTATAAAGTGAATGATTCAATGGCTGGCTTTTACTTTGTTTAACAATGGTAAATGGCTTTGTGCGCTACTTTTAGTTCTTTGAGCGTTATTTTTGGCATTTCAAAATCTTATTTTTGAAATCAAAAAATTAAATGAAAAATTACTATAAATATTCAGCGCTTGTTTTTTTGTTTTTGAGTTGCAAAGAAGCCATTAAAAAAGAAAACTATCAGGCGACTTCGGGCGCAACTAAAATTGTAAACCTCACCATTTATCCGCAAGAGCGTCATTTTACGAATGTAAAACAGCTCACTTTTGGTGGTGATAATGCCGAAGCTTATTGGAATAGCAAAGGTGATGCGCTTGTTTTTCAAGCCACAAATAAAGCTTGGGGCATAACGTGCGACCAAATTTATACCCTGTTTTTATCAGATGATTTAAGTCATGGAAAAATTCCACAATTAATAAGCAATTCACAGGGCCGAACGACTTGCAGTTATTTTATGCCAGGTGATTCGGTAATTGTTTATGCCTCAACTTATAAAGCCGATGCAAACTGTCCGCCTGTGCCAAAAAAGGAAGATTATGATAATAAATACATTTGGCCCGTTTATGCCGGATTTGATATTTATTTAGCCGATAAAAAAGGAAATCAGTTAAAACAATTAACCGCCACTGCCGGCTATGATGCCGAAGCAACCGTTTCACCAAAGGGCGATAAAATGGTTTTTACTTCGATGCGCTCAGGCGATTTAGAATTATATACCATGAATATAGATGGAACAAATGTTAAACAAGTAACCAATGAATTAGGCTATGATGGCGGTGCGTTTTTTTCGCCCGACGGTACAAAATTAATATTTAGAGCTTCAAGACCTAAAACACCCGAAGCAATAAAAATCTATAAAGATTTATTGACAAAAGGCGTGGTGATGCCAACCAATATGGAATTGTTTACCTGCAATGTTGACGGGACTAATTTAAAACAAATTACACAACTTGGAAGCGCCAACTGGGCACCATTTTTTCATCCTTCAGGCAAAAAAATAATTTTTTCATCCAATCACAAAACAAAGCAAAGTTTTAATCTGTTTATGATTAATATCGACGGAACGGGTTTAGAACAAATAACTTACGACAATGTTTTTGATGCTTTTCCCATGTTTTCGCCCAACGGAAAAAAAATTGTTTTTTCTTCTAATAGAAACAATAACGGCACACATGACACCAATTTATTTGTAGCCGATTGGGTGGATTAGGGTTCGCAATTTGAAGTCCAGGATTAAAAATTTGAAGTTGAGTATTAGAAATTTTCAAAATTAAATAGGGCTATCTAAAATTATTAAATATTCATCAGTCAATATCCATCCTTCAAAATTTCAAAGTTCAAATCCCCAAAATTAGCACGCTAATTTTCACTATCTTGCCACCCTTTTAAAGGATTATGAAAAACATACGAAACTTTTGTATTATAGCACATATAGATCACGGTAAGAGTACTTTAGCCGATCGTTTGTTGGAGTTTACGCATACCATTACCGATCGCGAAAAGCAAGATCAATTGCTAGACAATATGGATTTAGAGCGTGAGCGAGGTATCACCATTAAAAGTCATGCCATTCAGATGGATTATGAGCAAGATGGTGAAAAGTATGTTTTAAATTTGATAGATACACCCGGCCACGTCGATTTTTCTTATGAAGTTTCGCGTTCAATCGCTGCTTGTGAAGGCGCTTTGCTTATTGTAGATGCCGCACAAAGTATTCAGGCACAAACCATTTCTAATTTATACTTAGCCTTAGAGCACGATTTAGAAATTATCCCCGTATTGAATAAAGTTGATTTGCCTAGTGCAAATCCCGAAGAGGTAACCGATGATATTGTAGCACTTTTAGGTTGCAAACCCGAAGAAGTGATTAGAGCCAGCGCCAAAACCGGATTGGGCATTTCTGAAATTTTGCACGCCATTATTGAAAAAATACCCGCACCAAAAGGAGACGAAATGGCGCCTTTACAAGCGTTGATTTTTGATTCCGTTTACAATTCTTATCGCGGTGTTGAAACCTATTTTAGAGTCTTTAATGGAGAAATTAAAAAGGGTCAGCGCGTGCAGTTTATGGCAACCAAAAAGGAATATTTAGCCGACGAAGTGGGTACTTTAAAATTGGTGCAAGTCGCTAAAAAGAGTATCAAAGCCGGAGATGTTGGCTACTTAATTACGGGTGTTAAAACGGCTAGCGAAATAAAAGTTGGCGACACCATAACCGACGCCTTAAACCCAAATAAAAATGCCATTGATGGATTTGAAAACGTAAAACCCATGGTGTTTGCCGGAATTTATCCTATTGAAACTGAAGAATATGAAGAGCTTCGCACTTCTATGGAAAAATTGCAACTAAACGATGCTTCGTTAGTGTTTACGCCCGAAAGTTCGGCTGCTTTAGGTTTTGGATTTAGATGCGGATTTTTAGGAATGTTGCATCTCGAAATTATACAAGAACGCTTAGAACGTGAATTTAATATGGTGGTAATCACTACCGTTCCCAATGTATCGTATCACGCGTTTACCAACAAACATCCCGATGTGGCGCTTATTGTAAACAATCCTTCCGATTTGCCCGAACCTTCAAAACTAAATCGCGTTGAAGAACCTTATATCAAAGCAAGTATCATAACCAAGTCTGATTATATTGGTGCAATTATGGGTTTATGTATCGAAAAGCGCGGTCAAATTACCAACCAATCTTATTTAACGCCCGAGCGTGTTGAATTGACTTTTGACATGCCCTTATCGGAGATTGTATTTGATTTTTATGACCGTTTAAAAACAGTTTCAAAAGGTTATGCGTCTTTTGATTACCATCCACTCGGTTTTAGAGCTTCAAAATTGGTAAAAGTCGATATTCTGTTAAACGGCACTTTAGTCGATGCCTTATCGGCTTTATTGCACACCGATAATGCTTATGGAATTGGCAAAAAGATATGTGAAAAATTGCGCGGACTAATACCGCGTCAACAATTTGACATTCCAATTCAAGCGGCTATTGGCGCTAAAATTATTTCGCGCGAAACTATAAAAGCCTTGCGAAAAGATGTAACCGCTAAATGTTATGGTGGTGATGTTTCAAGAAAACGGAAACTTTTAGAAAAACAAAAGAAAGGTAAAAAGCGCATGCGCCAAGTGGGGAACGTAGAAATTCCGCAGGAAGCTTTTATGGCTGTGCTAAAGTTAAATGATTAAGTTTTTCTTTATATTATTAATAAGGAGAATAATTGGGTTATGTGCATAAAAAAAGCCTCGATTTTTTGAGGCTTTTTAAAAATAAAATTGGTTGATTTTGGGTATTATTTTCCGTGAAGCCAAACTTTTTTGGCCATCAAGTCTTTTTCAGATTCAACATGCGCATCATCAGATACACAACAGTCAACTGGACAAACAGAAGCGCATTGAGGCTCATCGTGAAAACCTTTACATTCTGTACATTTTTCGGTTACAATAAAGTAAAATTCATCAGATTTGGGTGCGTGTTTTTCATCAGCATCCATATCAACACCAGCTAAAGTAGTTACATTGCCACTTAATGTAGTGTCATCAGATAAAGACCATTCTTCATCTGGTTCATAAATTGCGTGATTTGGACACTCAGAAATACAAGCATCGCAGTTTATACAATCTTCGGTTATTTTAATTGCCATAATGTTTAAGTTTATTATTAAATTGCTACAAATTTAAAAGATTTAGAAATACAAAATTCTGACATTTGTCATAATTTGAGAATAAAAGTAAGTTTATTTTTGTCAAAAATTATTTTAAATTTAAAAAATATTTAATTAACTATAATTTATTATATGGATACTCATAGCAAAACCCCGCAAAGCACCGAAAACATTGAACAGATTGAAGGTGTAGTCATTCGCTTTGTTGGAGATTCTGGTGATGGCATGCAGCTAACTGGAACGCAATTTACCGATACTTCTGCCATGTTTGGCAACGATATCGCCACATTTCCAAACTATCCTGCCGAAATTCGCGCCCCTCAAGGGAGCTTATACGGCGTTTCTGGATACCAAGTTCACATAGGAAGCAGTGAGGTTAGCACCCCTGGAGATGATTTAGATCTTTTGGTAGCTATGAATCCTGCAGGTTTAAAGACCAATATTGCTTCTTTAAAAGCTGGGCACATGGTTATTGTAGATTTGGATTCTTTTTCTAAAAAAAATCTAGAAAAGGCATTTTACGATACCAATCCACTCGAAGATGGCAGTTTAAATAATTACCGCGTTATTGAAGTTGATATGACCTCTTTAACAAAAGAATGTTTAAAAGATTTACCACTCGACAACAAAAGTGTTTTAAGAAGTAAAAATATGTTTGCTTTAGGTATGGTTTATTGGATGTATCACCGTTCAATGGAACATACATTAGATTTTTTTGCAAAGAAATTTAAAGGTAAAGAACTTTTAGCCGAAGCCAATACAAAGGTTTTAAAAGCGGGCTATTTTTATGCGGAAACGCTTGAATTGATTCCAAATTCTTACACCATTGCGCCCTCAAAAATGCCAAAAGGTATTTATAAAATTGTCAATGGAAATACAGCAACCGCTTGGGGTTTATTAGCCGCTTCCGAAAAGTCAGGTTTAGAATTGTATTTAGGATCTTATCCCATAACCCCAGCAACTGACATTTTACACGAACTGGTAAAACACCGCCATTTTGGTGTTAAAGCTTTTCAAGCAGAAGACGAAATTGCAGGTATTTGCTCGTCAATTGGCGCTTCTTTTGCAGGAGATTTGGCCGTAACAACAACATCAGGTCCAGGTTTAGCTTTAAAAGGTGAGGCCTTAGGTTTGGCAATGATTGAAGAATTACCATTAGTGGTAATTGACGTGCAACGTGGGGGGCCATCAACGGGCTTGCCAACAAAAACTGAGCAATCCGATTTATTGCAAGCTTTATTTGGCCGAAATGGTGAAAGTCCTGTAATTGTTGTGGCTGCAAGTACACCAGCCAACTGTTTTGACATGGCTTTTCAGGCCGCAAAATTAGCTGTTGAACATATGACTCCCGTTATTTTGTTAACCGATGGCTATATTGCTAACGGCTCTGAACCTTGGAAAATTAAATCGGTAAACGATTTAGAACCTATTAACCCACCAATATTAAAAGAAGCAACGCCTGATTGGCATCCTTACGCGCGTAACCAAGATTCTTTGGCGAGAAATTGGGCGATACCCGGAACAAAAGGTTTAGAACACCGCATTGGTGGTTTAGAAAAAGATAAAACTTCGGGTAATGTTTCTTATGACCCCGAAAATCACGAATTTATGACCGATATCAGGGCCGAAAAAGTAAAACGCGTTGCCAATTATATTCCCGAATTAACGGTTGATGGCGCTCAAGAAGGCGATTTACTGGTAGTAGGTTGGGGCGGAACTTATGGCAGTTTGCACTCTGCTGTAAAGGGAATTAGCGATGAAGGCTATAAAGTTGGTCATGTTCATTTTAACTATATCAATCCGATGCCAAAAAATACCGCTGCTGTTTTTGCAAAATTCAAACGCATTGTTGTGTGTGAACTAAATAAAGGTCAGATGGCTTATGTTTTAAGAGCAAATTATCCTCAATTTACTTATGTTCAATACAACAAAATTCAAGGTTTGCCCTTTTCGGTTGGAGACCTAAACAAAAAATTCAAAAATTTAATTGCTAATAACTAAAAAAATGGAAGATACTGCTATACAAAAATATACTTTTAAAGATTTTCAAAGCGATCAAGAAGTAAGATGGTGTCCCGGATGCGACGATTATGTTATTTTGAGGTCAATGCTTAAAGCCTTACCCGAGATGAATGTTAAAAGAGAAGACGTTGTTTTTATTTCTGGTATTGGTTGCTCTTCACGCTTTCCATACTATGTTAATTCCTATGGCATGCACAGTATTCACGGACGTGCACCTGGCATTGCAACCGGCGTTAAATTAGCAAATCCTAACTTAAGTGTATGGGTAATTACCGGTGATGGCGATTCAATGGCCATTGGTGGCAACCATTTTATTCACATGCTTAGAAGAAATATCAATTTAAATGTTGTTTTGTTTAACAATGAAATATATGGTTTAACAAAAGGACAATTTTCACCAACCTCTTTATTGGGGCAAAAAACAAAATCATCTCCTTATGGCAATACCCAACCTCCTTTTCAACCAGGCGAGTTAGCTATTGGCGCTCAAGCGCGATTTTTTGCCAGAATAGGTGGTAATAATCCTAAGGATATGAGTGATTTATTTGTTCAAGCCGAAAAATTTAAAGGCACTTCGCTTATTGAAGTCCTTCAAAACTGCGTTATTTTTAACGATGGTTGCTATACGCATTATACCGATAAAGAAGTAAAAGAAGATAAACAAATTTTTCTAGAACACGGCAAACCCATGATTTTTGGAAAGAATATGGATAAAGGATTGATGCTAAACGGTTTAAAATTAAAGGTTGTTACAATTGGCGAAGAAGGCATTACCAAAGAAGACCTATTAATTCACGACGCCAAAGAAAGCGATCCAACTTTACATCAAATGCTTATTAGGTCAACTTATCCATTGGCAACCGGAATCATTAGAAGTGTTGACGAACTGTCATTTGAAGATCGAGAAATGCAACTAACCGAACAGGTTAGAACAAAATCACCCTTTAAAAAAGTAGATGATTTATTGTTCTCGGGAGAAACATACGAAGTGAAATAATAAAAATTTAAGTAGAAATGGGAACAGAAGCAATTATTGTTTTTATTCTGTCGGGAATTGTTTTAGTAGCTGGAGCAAATTTTTTATCGAATTTAATTTCGCATAAATCAGATAATCCACAAAAAAGAGATCCTTACGAATGTGGCATGGAAACCATCGGACCAACTTGGGTTCAATTTAAAGTAGGTTACTATTTATTTGCCATATTATTTTTAATATTTGATGTAGAAGTCGCATTTTTAGTGCCTTGGGCAGTTGTTTTTAAAACTGTAGGAACGGTTGCTTTAGTCGAAATATTAATATTTCTAATCATTCTAGGTTTGGGATTGCTATACGCCTGGAAAAAACAAGCATTAAAATGGGAGTAACAGAAGCACCAAAATTAGGTGAGGACTTTCCGGGAAAAGTTATTCCCGGCGGTAATGGTGGAAATATCGTTATCACCTCTTTAGATAAACTTATAAATTGGAGCCGCTCAAATTCACTTTGGCCCTTATATTTTGGAACCAGCTGCTGTGCCATCGAGATGATGCAAACAGGCGCTGCACGCCACGACTGGTCTAGGTTTGGATTTGAAGTAGCACGTCCTTCACCACGTCAAGCCGATTTAATTATCATTGCCGGAACAATTGTCAATAAAATGGCACCAGTTTTACGGAAACTTTACGATCAAATGGCCGAACCAAAATATGTGATTGCCATGGGTGCTTGTGCCACCTCGGGAGGTCCTTTTTATTATAACTCTTATTCAGTAATTAAAGGCGCTGATCACGTCATTCCAGTCGATGTTTATGTTCCTGGCTGTCCGCCAAGACCCGAAGCTTTGCTAGAAGGCATGTTTTTGCTACAAGAAAAAATTAGAAAAGAAAACATGAAGACCAAACAAAATCCCATTGATGGATTTGATGAAGGTCTTTAAATATTAAAAATATGTCTAATCAAGAAATACAAGAAAATCTTACCGAATTAAATCTTGGTATTGTATTTTCTGAAGAACCCGCTCAATATTTAACCTTAACTGTTCCCAAAGAAAACCTTCACTTTTTAATGAGTAAATTAAAATTGGTTAGGGAATTGTCTTTTGACTATTTGTTTTGCTTAACGGGCGTTGATTGGGGGTTAGAATTGGGTGTGGTTTATCATTTAGAATCTACCACACACCGCCATAATTTAGTGGTAAAAGTGATGACCTCTGATAGAGAAAACCCAGTATTCGACAGCGTACAAGATATTTGGCAAACTGCAAACTTTCACGAAATGGAAGTCTTTGATTTTTTTGGTATAAAATTCAATAATCATCCCAATTTAAAACGCTTGTTTTTGCCAAAAGATTGGACCGGTTATCCGTTAAGAAAAGATTATGACGACCCTATTAATATGATTATTAAATAATTTTTGGTATGATAACAACTAAAATCGAAGATCGTTTTAAAACCGAAGAGTATTTTATAAATATGGGTCCGCAACACCCTGCAACACACGGTGTTTTACGTCTTATATTGACCATTGATGGTGAAATTATTAAAAATGTAGAACCCGATTTAGGCTACATTCACCGCTCTATCGAAAAAATGTGTGAACGCGATAGTTACCAGCAAATAGTTCATTTGACCGATAGAATGGATTATTTATCGGCGCATATCAACAACGAAGCCGTTTGTTTGGTTGTTGAAAATGCTTTAGAATTAGAAGTTCCAGAACGCGTGAAAGTCATTCGGACTATTTTAGCCGAATTGACCAGAATATCATCACATGCTTTGTGGTGGGGCGTTATGGGAATGGATGTTGGCGCACTTACAACCTTTATGTATGCCTTTAGAGATCGTGAATTAATCAATGATATTTTTGAAGAAACTTGTGGCGCACGTTTGACCATGAATTACAACATTCCAGGTGGTTTAATGTTCGATATTCATCCAAATTTTGTAAAACGCGTAAAAGATTTTATTGCAGAATTTAAAACCAAGTTGCCCGAATATGATACCTTATTAACTAACAATGTTATTTTTCAAAAACGCACAAAAGGAGTTGGCTTTTTAAGTCGTGAAGACGCCATTTCGTTTGGCACTTCAGGCCCTGTTGCGCGTGGTTCGGGTTATTCTTGCGATGTTCGCAAACACCATCCCTACAGTGCTTATACCAAAATGGATTTTAAAGAAGTTTTAAGAACTGCCGGTGATACCTTAGCACGCTATGAAGTACGCATTCAAGAAATGTGGGAATCGGTTGCCATGATTGAAAGTTTGATTGACAACATTCCCGAAGGTGATTATAAAGTTGCAACAAAAGCAGTGATTAAATTGCCTAAAGGCGAATTTTATCAAAAGGTAGAAACCGCTAGAGGTGAATTGGGTGTTTTTGTAATTAGCAAAGGTGATAAATCGCCTTACCGTCTTAAATTCCGCTCTCCGGGATTCTCAAACTTATCGGCTTTAAACAAAATGATTGTTGGTGGTAAAATTGGCGATTTGGTAGCCGTATCTTCAACTTTAGATTTGGTGGTTCCCGATATTGATCGGTAAAAATGAAAAGATTGTTTTTGTAATACTTTAATAATGATGACAGATTTATTTACAACATATACCGGAAATATTTTGCAAATGCTCTTAATAGCCTTGGGTTATTTAACATTTTTTGCAGTTGCCGGTTTGCTTTTAGTGTGGTTAGAACGCCGTATCGCCGCCTTTTTTCAATTGCGATTAGGCCCAAATAGAGTAGGTCCCTTTGGTTTGATGCAAACCATTGCCGATGCGCTAAAATTGGTTTCAAAAGAATTGACGGGTACCGAACGTGCCGATAAATTTTTATACAATTTAGCACCCTACTTTGTAATTATCACCGCCTTATTAGCCTTAGCAGTTTTACCGTTTTCGGGACAAATTCAAGCTTTCGATATCAATATTGGGTTGTTCTTTTTAACGGCTGTTTCATCGGTTGGCGTTATCGGAATTTTGTTAGGAGGCTGGTCAAGCAACAACAAATACGCCTTAATTGGTGCTATGCGAAGCGGTGTGCAAACCGTAAGTTATGAATTATCAGTGGGTTTATCGTTATTAACAATGGTTTTGCTCACGGGTTCTTTACAGTTATCACAAATTATTGAAGTGCAAAAAGATGGCTGGCTCATTGTTCAAGGTCATATCCCTGCAATTATTGCCTTTATGATTTTTATGATTGCCGGAACCGCCGAAACCAACCGCGCCCCATTTGATTTGGTTGAAGCCGAATCAGAACTTGGCGCTGGGTTTCACACGGAATATTCAGGCATGAAATTCGCGTATTTCTTTTTGGCAGAATTTATCAATATGTTCATTATATCAGCCATTGCCGTAGTGGTTTTCTTTGGCGGATGGTTATCCCCTTTTGGCATCACAGATTCCATACCTTGGTTAGGCGTTTTTTGGTTTTTAGGCAAAACATTTTTGGTAATTTTTTTAATGATGTGGTTTAGATGGACTTTTCCAAGACTAAGAGTCGATCAATTATTAACACTTGAATGGAAGTATTTATTACCTATTAATTTGTTTAACATTGTGTTGATGGCGGTGATTATCTGGTTAAATTTGGAAATAAAATTTTAAGTAAAAGATTATGAGTTATTTTTCAGACATATATAAAGGCATCAAAACCCTTTTTCAAGGGATGGGTGTAACAGGTAAGTATTTTTTTCACGCCCGTAAGGAAATTATCACACAACAATATCCCGATAATAAGGACACTTTAAAAATGTTCGACCGTTTTAGAGGTGAAGTGGTAATGCCACACGATGAAAACAATGAACACCGTTGCACGGGTTGTCAGAGTTGTGAATTGGCCTGCCCTAATGGTTCTATTGAAATTATTTGGGATCGTCAAGTGGACCCCGAAACGGGTAAAAAGAAAAAAATGATTGACAAACACATTTATCATTTAAGCATGTGCACCATGTGTGGTTTGTGTATTGAAGCCTGTCCAACCAATGCCATTGTGTGGAGTCAAGAATTTAAACACGCCACCTTTAATAGGTCGGAATTAACAAAAATTTTAAATAAACCGGGTTCAAAAGTTAAAAAAGGAATAGAAGACTAAATTATGGAACAAATTATATTTTACATTTTAGCAGCCATCATTGTTATTTTTGCCGTAGCAGCCGTTAACAGTAGAAAAATATTGCATGCAGTTATTTATTTGCTGTTTGTATTGGCTTCGGTTGCGGGAATTTATTTTTTGGTTAATTACAATTTTTTAGCTGCTTTACAATTGGCAATTTACGCCGGCGGGGTAATTGTGTTAATCATCTTTTCGGTGATGTTAACGCACAATATCGACGCTCAATTAGAAATTGCTTCTTTAAAGAGTAAATTAATTGCAGGCGCTTTGAGTATTGGCGGAATGGCAGTTACCTTATACGCTATTTATTCCTATCAATTTAACAGCATCGAAAACCATCAAGCCATTGAAGTTTCGGATATTGGTTTAAAACTTTTGAGCTTTGAACGTGGTGGTTATGTATTGCCTTTTGAGGTCATCAGTATTTTGCTGCTCGCCATTTTAATTGGCGCGATTGTTATCGCCAAAGGGCAACATTTAATAGAACAAGAACACAAACAAAATCAACAAAAATTATGATTTCGGGCATTAGCATCTACCACATTTTAACCCTTACAAGCATCTTATTTTTTATTGGTGTTTATGGTTTTATCACACGCAAAAATTTGATTGCCATTTTAATTTCAATCGAATTAATTTTAAACGCATCGGTTATAAATTTTGTCATTTTTAACACTTATTTGTATCCAAATAGGTTAGAAGGTGTGTTTTTCTCAATATTCATCATCGCTATTGCGGCAGCCGAATCGGCTTTGGCTGTTTCAATCATTGTTAGTTTTTATAGAATGATCGCTTCTGTAGCTGTAAAAGATACAGAAACCCTAAAATATTAAAATATGGACTTTAGTTATACCGTTCTCATCCCATTAATTCCGCTTTTTGTTTTTTTAGTAGTAGGGATTTTTAGCAATTATTTAAATCCAAAAGTTGCCGGTGCTATTGGCGTTTTAGGTTTATCAACCACCACCTTATTATCACTTTATACGGCTTATAAATACTTTTTTGAAGTAGGTAAAGTCAATGAAGTTTACCAAACCATCATTGGCACAAAAACCACTTGGATTCACTTTTCGGAAGTGCTTCATATTGATATGGGTGTTTTGTTAGACCCTATTTCTATTATGATGTTAGTAGTAGTTTCAAGCATTTCTTTGATGGTTCATATTTATAGTTTAGGCTATATGAAAGGTGAAATTGGATTTAACCGCTATTATGCATTTTTATCGCTTTTTACCTTTTCAATGTACAGTTTGGTGGTAGCCACCAACATTTTTCAAATGTATATTTTTTGGGAATTGGTAGGCGTTTCATCGTTTTTATTAATCGGTTATTATTATGATAAACCATCGGCAGTTGCCGCAGCCAAAAAAGCGTTTATTGTAACACGTTTTGCAGATATTGGCTTTTTAATAGGTATTTTAATCCTGTCATTTTATGCCGGCACCTTCGATTTTCAGGAATTAAATAATCCGCAAGGCTCATTAATTCTCAATGGTGTAGGCTCAAGTTTTATGGGATTATCGGTCATTGCATGGGCATTAATTTTAATGTTTATGGGTGGTGCGGGTAAATCGGCCATGTTTCCATTACATATTTGGCTACCCGATGCTATGGAAGGTCCAACGCCCGTTTCTGCCTTAATTCACGCGGCTACCATGGTGGTTGCCGGCGTTTATTTGGTAGCACGGATGTTTCCGCTTTATTATTTTATTGATGGAGGCTTTGTATTGCAAATTGTAGCTTATGTAGGTGCATTTACCTCACTTTTCGCCGGTGTTATTGCCTGCACACAAAATGATATTAAACGTGTTTTGGCATTTTCTACCATGTCGCAAATTGGTTATATGATGTTAGCTTTAGGCGTTTCTGGATTTAGTGGCCATGAAGGTTTGGGCTATATGGCAGCCATGTTCCATTTGTTTACCCACGCCATGTTTAAAGCCTTATTATTTTTAGGAGCTGGTTCTGTTATTCACGCTGTTCACAGCAATATGATGAAGGATATGGGCGGCTTGCGCAAGTATATGCCTATTTCAAACATCACCTTTTTAATTGCAGCCCTTGCCATTTCTGGAATTCCACCCTTTGCCGGATTTTTTAGCAAAGACGAAATATTGGTGGCCGCATTAGAAAAATCTCCACTTTTGTTTGCAATAGAATGGGCCGTTGCTGGGGTTACCGCTTTTTATATGTTCCGAATCTATTTTGGTATTTTTTGGGGAAAAGAAAATTCTTATGCGCACACACCTCACGAATCGCCGTGGGTGATGACCATTCCGCTTATGTTTTTAGCCCTGATGAGCATCGTTGCCGGATTTATTCCATTTAGCGAATTTATTGCTGCCGATCGCATGCCTTTTGAAGCACATTTTAACATTTTAGTTTCAACGGTTTCGGCTTCGGTTGGTGTGGTTGGCATTGTCGTAGCATGGATTTTCTATAAAAGCGAAAACAATATCCCCGAAAGGGTTAGCAAAGCCTTCGGTGCATTTTATACTTGGGCTTTTCATAAATTCTATTTTGACGAGTTGTACCTTTTCGTTACAAAAAAAATAATCTTTAATGGGGTTTCAGCCTCTTTTGCTTGGTTCGATAAAAAGGTGGTTGATGATGGTATGATTGGCATCGGAAATGCCACTCTTAATACATCCGAGAAGATTAAAAAATTACAATCCGGAAAATTTCAGGACTATGCAACTTGGTTTATTTTAGGAGCCATAGCCTTAACATTATATTTTTTATCTAAAAATTAAATAGCGCAATCAATGGATATCTTATCACTTTTTATAGTAGCACCAATTATTACCGTAGCGGTGCTGTTATTTGCAAAGAATTTAAACCAATCACGCATCATTTCACTTATTGGAAGCTTGGTGCAGCTTGGCATGGCCATTAATTTAATGTTTGCCTATTTAGCCGAACGCGCCAGCGGAAATAGCGCTATTATGGTATTTACTAAAAGTTTTGTTTGGTTTAAAAGTTTAAACATTCGCTACGATATTGGTGCAGATGGCATCACCGTTTTTATGATTATTTTGGCATCGATTGTGGTTTTGGCCGGCGTTTTTATTTCTTGGAAGATTAATGATTTACCAAAAGAATTTTTTATATCACTCATTGTTTTAGCAACGGGTGTTTACGGATTTTTTATTTCATTAGACTTGTTTTTGATGTTCTTATTTTTTGAAGTTGCCGTTATACCGATGTACTTATTAATTGGTATTTGGGGTTCGGGACCAAAAGAAAACTCGGCTATGAAGTTGACTATTATGTTAATGGGTGCATCGGCTTTGCTGTTGGTCGGAATTTTAGGTCTCTATTTTTACTCAAGTCCCGATGGCGCTTTAACGTTTAACATCCTCGAAATTTCTAAAGTCAACATTCCCGCCGAAGTGCAACATTATTTGTTTCCGGTGGTTTTTATTGGCTTTGCCGTTATTGGCGCTTTATTTCCTTTTCACACCTGGTCACCTTCGGGTCATGCTTCTGCACCAACCGCCGTGTCTATGTTACACGCTGGTGTGCTTATGAAATTAGGTGGTTATGGCGTGTTTAGAGTAGCGATGTTTTTGTTGCCAATTGGCGCAAAAGAATGGTCTTGGTTTTTTATTATTTTGTCAGTTATTGGCGTTGTTTATGGGGCTTTAGCCGCTATTAAACAAACCGATTTAAAATATATCAATGCTTATTCATCGGTAAGCCATTTGGGTTTGGTGCTATTTGCCTTGCTCATGTTGAATAAAACCACGTGGAATGGTGCAATTATCCAATCCTTATCACACGGGTTTATGACAGCACTATTTTTTGCCCTTATTGGGATGATTTATGAACGCACCCACACCCGCGATGTTCGCGAGTTAGGAGGCTTATTAAAAGTGATTCCGTTTATCTCGGTCATTTATGTCATTGCGGGTTTGGCTTCTTTAGGTTTGCCCGGCTTTAGTGGATTTGTTGCCGAAATGACCATTTTTGTCGGCGCTTTTCAACATGTTGATTTGTTTCACCGGGTCGCAACAATTATCGGGGCAACCGTAATTGTTATTACCGCTGTTTATATTTTAAGAGTAGTGGGAATGATGTTGATGGGTCCGGTTAAAAAAGAAGCCTACAATTTGTTGCCACAAGCAACGTGGTATGAAAAAACAGGGGTCTTTTTGTTGCTAATTCCGATTATTATTATTGGCACAATGCCCCTTTGGATTTCGGATATTATTACCGAAAGCATCAAACCTTTTATTGAACGCATGTTATAATTATTTAGAAATGAATTTAGAAACCATCTTAAAAATGCAAAACGAACTACTTTTAGTAGCTATGTTGCTTGCAATACTTATAGGCGAAATTTTCACTACGCAACAAGGCAAAGTTAAACTGATTAATTTTACCATAATCACTTTTGCCGCCGTAACGCTAATCGGATTTTTTAACCAACCCAACGGCGATTTATTTGGAGGCATGTTTCATACTAACAGCCTGATTCACTTGTTAAAAAATGGATTAAATGTTGGTGTTTTAATCATTTTAATGCAGTCGGCAGGATGGCTTAAACAAGATTTAATTCAGCAAAAAAAGTCGGCTGAATTTTTTATGTTGCTATTTTCATCTCTTATCGGATTAAATTTTTTGATTTCTTCGGGCGATTTTTTAATGTTTTATGTAGCCTTAGAACTTTCAACGCTTCCAGTGGCAGCTTTAGCGGCTTATAACGCGTATAAACGCCAATCAGCCGAAGCTGGAATTAAATTGATTTTATCGGCTACTTTAGCCAGTGGCTTAGCCTTATTTGGCATCTCGTTTTTATACGGAAGTGCTGGTGCACTCTATTTTGATGACTTGGCAAATTTATTGCAACTATCAAACCTCACCATTTTAGGTTTGGTATTCTTTTTTGCCGGATTGAGCTTTAAAATATCACTCGTTCCATTCCATTTTTGGACCGCCGATGTTTATGAAGGTGCGCCAATTAACGTAGCTTCTTACTTATCGGTAATTTCTAAAGGGGCAGCGGTTTTTATTATGATGTTTATCTTGTTTAATGTGTTTAAGGCTTTTACTTCCATTTGGGAACCGATGCTTTATATCATTGCTATCGCAACCATGTTTATAGGTAATTTATTTGCACTAAGACAACAAAATATGAAACGCTTCTTAGCATTTTCATCCGTAGCGCAAGCAGGATTTATGTTGTTAGGAATTATTAATATGAGCGCACTAGGCGTAACTTCGGTAGTATATTTTGTGTTGGTATATATGTTTTCTAACCTTGGTGCTTTTGGTGTGGTGCAAGCTATTTCACAAAAAACAGGCAAAGAAAATATGGATGATTATAACGGATTATATCGCACCAATCCGATGTTGAGTATGGTCATGATGCTCGGTTTATTTTCGTTGGCAGGGATTCCACCAGTTGCCGGATTTTTTGGCAAATTCTTTTTGTTTACCGCGGCCGCCGGAAAGGCTTATTATATTTTAGTGTTTCTAGCCGTTGTCAATGCTACCATTGCCCTATATTATTATTTAAAAGTGATTCGGGCGATGTTTTTAAGACAATCAGAAAACCCAATTCCTCATTTTAATAATGACGTTTTTATGAAAATTGGTTTGGCAACAGCCTCAGCAGGCATCTTGATTTTAGGTTTATACAGTCCTTTATACGATTACATTCAAAGTATCAGTAATTTAATTTTTAATTAAAAAGTTATGTCATTAACAGGAAAACACAATTTTGGAACAATTGGCGAAACACGCGTTACTTTTGTTGAAAAAAAGGTAAGTGCTTTGCGAAAAGATTTTTTAAAATCCTTGTTAGCGCTTAACGGATTCGATGTAATTGTTGAAGAAGAACCGCGTAAAACGGAAGAAGATTTGCAACTTTATACCGTTGCCGTAACCGATATGACTTTTAATCCTACCGTTTGGGTATTTGAACGCCGTTTAAAAACACCCGAAGGGCATAAAGTAACTCAAGATTATTGGAATCAGCTTTCAACCGAAACCAATCCGCATTATTGGAACAACAACTAAAAATCTATTAAAGGTCTTTTTAAAGCAAGCAGTTTTTTTAACAAGCGAGATTTTTTAACAACGGGTTTAAAATTAGCTGGTTTTTATATTAAAAATTGTTACTTGTTTTTGGATGCTCGTTTTTGAAAATAATTGAGATAATCGGCTAGAATTTTAAGTTTATCAAAATCGGATTGATAGGTGTAAAATGCAAATCCATTTAGATAAATACCGTAATAATTATTAACAAATAAAGGGGGTTCACTAATATTTTTTATGATTAAAATATTAGTATAAAGCATATCGGCAAAATTTAAAGTAGCGCCCTTATTTTTAAAAGAAAAGCTGATTTTATCATCAAAAACTACAACTTTTTTTGGTTTATTGCTATTGAAAATTGGAAGGGTATCTATATCTGTGCAATAAATTTCTTTTAAAATACTTGATAAATTAATCTTAGCTATACTATCATTAACATTAATTTGTTTTGGAGTGTAATGAATAGTTGATTTTTTTGTTTGTGATAGCGTTATTATTGGTAAAAAAAGTATGAGTACAAACCAACCTAAGTTTGATTTTAATTTTAAGGTTTTCATAATTAATGGCGCAGTTTAACAGATTTAAATTGAATAAATTAATTTAAATATAAGATAAATATTCTTCAGTTTTAGAAAAATGATGTTTTATGTTTTATGTTGCGCTCTAATTTCACGCCATTACCTTATTTATTATTTAAATCAACATTAAAAATTAATTAATAAGTAATCTCTTATTTGTACTTTTGTGCTCAAAATCAATAAATCAACCAAAAAAATATGTTTACATTAAAAAGTGTGAATAGCTTTAGGAGGCGTTTTATGCGCCAACTTACAAAAAATATAGGGAGCGATTATCTTATTCAAAGTGAAGAGAATTTAAGAGCGCTTAATATTGAGCGTGTTTTAATTTGCCGTCCTAATCACCGATTAGGTAATTTATTGTTAATTATGCCATTGATTGATGAAGTAAGCTTCCTTTTACCTAATTGTAAAATAGATTTATTTATCAAGGGAAATTTAGGTCCAATTATATTTAAGAATTATGATAATGTAGATAATATTATGCATCTGCCAAGAAAACCTTTAAAAGAACTTTTAAAATATTTTTGGGTTTGGATATCAGTAAAATCAAAACATTATGACCTGGTTATTAATGTTGTTGACAAATCATCTTCGGGAAGGCTTGTAACCAAAATTTCTGATTCAAAATATAAGACTTATTGTGATGATAATGAGAATTTAAAAGCCAATGTTGAAAATTTTGAACACATGGCTAAAAGGCCGATTTATTGTTTGAGAAATTATTTAAAAAAATTGGGTTTTGCCGAAAAGAAAAGAAGCATTCCTTCTATAAATTTAAAATTAGATGCATTTGAACTTGCCCATGGCTTAAAGATCATAAATAAACTTGTAAAAAACGACTTAAAAATAATTTGTATTTTTACCTATGCAACCGATGATAAATGTTATTCAAAAACCTGGTGGCTAAATTTTTATGACAAGTTAAAAGTAACATTTCCAAGTTATAATATTATCGAAATTTTACCTGTAGAAAACCTATCGATGATCAACTTTAAAGCACCTTCCTTTTATAGTAAAGATATTCGCGAAATAGCGGCAGTAATTGCAAATACAGCAGTTTTTATTGGAGCCGATAGTGGCATTATGCATTTGGCAAGTGCAGCTCAAGTTCCCGTTGTTGGCTTATTTTCACGTGCAAATCAAGCAGAATATCAGCCTTATAACAACAATAGTATTGCAGTAGATACCAATCAAATTGATGCGCTTGGATGCATTGAAATAGTGGAAACTATTTTAAAAAGCAAACACGTTGAAATGGCTTTATAAAGCCCTTAATTAGCAAGTTTAAAGTAATTTTAAAAACACCAACATAAAAAAATACAATGACCCGAAGCAATAAAAAATTTAATTTATTCATTCTTGGCATTGTTTTCATCAACCTTATTCAATCCTATTTCACGCCGATTATTAAAGATGAAGCCTATTATTGGCGCTGGTCTCAAGATTTAGATTGGGGTTTTTTTGACCATCCACCTTTGGTTGCATTCATCATTAAGTTGAGTTCCTTTTTCTTTGCTGATGCACTAGGAATCAGGTTTATAACGGTGTTGCTTAATGCATTGATGATTAAAATTATTTGGGAATTAATTCCGGTTAAAAATAAAACGCACAAAAATTCAGCGTTTATTTTTTTTATAATTCTAATGGCCATGCCTTTTGTCAATCTATATGGCTTTATTACCACACCTGATGCGCCGCTACTGTTTTTTAGTGCGCTCTATCTATTAGCTTTAAAAAGGTTCGAAGCCAAAAGTCAACTCTTCAATATTTTATTTTTAAGTTTGGCGGCAGCACTGCTTATTTATACAAAGTATTTTGGAGGAATTGTCATTTTGCTGAGTTTTATTTTCAATCCAAAACTATTTCTTAAAAAAAGCACCTATCTTGTAGGAATATTGGCGTTTATAATACTAATACCTTATCTGTATTGGCTTTATAATAACGATTTTATAAGCTTAAATTACCATCTTTTTCAGCGGAAATCTATTGGATATTTGCAGCCTAAATTCGTTTATGGCTATTTGCTCGGCACAATTGGCATTCTAAATCCCGCGCTAATTTTATTGCTTTTTTGGCAATTAGTAAAGAAAAAAGTTGCAGTAAGTAAGGAAAACAGCTTTATGATAAGGATGTTTGTTGGCTACTTAGCGTTCTTCTTTTTATATTCATTTAGAAGTTGGATTGAAGCCCATTGGATTGCCTTTGCGGTAATTCCGATGACGCTATTGTTATATGATTTGTGTATTTTAAATATGAAGCTATTCAACCAAGTAAAATACATCGGAATTATTAGTATTGTTCTAATATTTGGGCTTCGAATCGCAATAACATTAAACCTTCCATTGAAAACTGAGTTTCACATTCAAAAGAAAGATTACTTCACTTCAATTGATAAATTTGCTGAAGATAGGGTAGTAATCTTTATTAATTCTTATCAAAATGCATCAAAATATTCTTATTATACCAAAAAAGATGCTTACTCAATTAATGATATTTATTACCGTCCAAATCAATATAGTTTATGGAATTTTGAAGGTAAAATCAAGGATAAAAAAGTACTATTTATTGGCGCTGGCTCATCAGCATTTACCGATAGTATAAAACTAGAAACGGGCGATTATGTAAAATATAAAAAATCAGAAGTCTTTTTTTTATTAGGAAACCTAAAAGCCACATTTGTCAAGCCATTTAACACGATTTATAACAATCAATTTAAAACATTGGAGCTTAGCGTTTACAATCCTTATAACTATGATTTGGTTTTAGACAAGGAATACAGTGCCTATCAAATGGCATTGCTTCTTGAAAAAGACAACCAACAAATTGTGGTGCCTTTAATTGCTGAATACACGCAAAAGCTCTATGCAAAAAGCAGCAATCCTATCAAATTAAATTATCAATTAGCCGCTATTAAAGATGGCGATTACAAGTTTTCGGTAGTGATTAAAGACACCATACTTTATTATCGACAAATTAGCGAAAAAAAGGTCGTTCATATTAAAGACACAACTTTAAACTAAAATTGTTAAATCAGCGCCAAGCGCTCTTTAGTTATATAATCGTATAAAATATGATCAACAATATGTTGAGTTTCGTTGGGGAATTTTATTTCTATTTTATAATCACTTTCAATCCAATTTTTAATTTTTTGAATTTGCTTTATTTTTAAAGATTTCAAAACGGGCACTCCTAAACATTTCAAAGCCTGTGCATTAAAATGTTGTTCTAGTTGATTTTTCATTGGAATTACCATTAATTTTTTATTTAAATAGAGCGCTTCGGCAGGCGTTTCAAAACCAGCTCCACATAAAATTCCAGTACAAGAAGCCAGGCTTTTTTCAAATTTTTCACCGTTTATAGGTTTAATATAAACATTCTTTTTTTGATAATAGGCTGACGCATTTTTAGAAAAGACTTTCCATTTAACACCTTTAATTTTTGAGAGTACTTTAATGATATTTTCATCAGAATAGGCGGGTAAATAGACGGTGTAATGTTCTTTTTTTGCCAATTTTAAGAGTCTAATATCGCTCCTAATAATTGGTAAAAAAATTGTTTCATTGTATTTTTCAAAATGAAAGCCATAATTGTAATAACATTTTGCATAGTTTTTTAACACAAAAGTTCCCAATAAACTAAAACAAGATGGCTTTGGAACATTTTTAGTAAACAAAGCCCCTTGGTGGCTTAATGAAACACTTTTAATACCCTTTAAATAGCAAGACCAAGCCGATATTGGTTCGAAGTCATTAACTACCAAATCATAATCCTCAACTGGGCAGCATTTTATTTCATTTATTAAGGTGAAAATTGAGTTTTTATTGAAGCTTTTGATAAAATCGATTCCGCCATTTTTGCCAAAATAAAAACTCAATCCAATGTATCGGTATTTAATAGGGTAGGGCAAAGTGATTTCACATTGAGTGCCGCTTATTAACACATCAACTTGTCCGCGTTTTAAAAGCGCCGGAATAATTTCTTTAGCACGACTCAAATGCCCATTTCCAGTCCCTTGTATGGCGTACAAAATTTTCATTTACGATTTTAAATTAATGTCCGCCATCAATCGTAAGAAAATTTCTTTTGACGATTGGTCTATTAAGTCTAACGGTTCTATACTTTCTGTTAGCGATTCCTTCTGATAATCTTCAGCCTGATACTGATAAAGGCTCCAATGTTTATTTATATATTCTAAGGAGGTCAAATTTTCTATCCAATCACCTGAATTTAAGTAAGTAACTTTGCCATTTTTAGTGTGCACATTTTTAATTATAGGTTGATGAATATGCCCACAAACCACATAATTGAATTTATTTTCAATAGCAATGTTTGTAACAGTTTGCTCAAAATTATCAATAAAATTTACAGCCGATTTAACGCTATTTTTTATCTTTTTAGAAAGCGATATTTTCCCTTTTCCAAGAAAAATGCTGATGTAATTTATAAGTCTGTTTATCAAAATTAATATGTCATAGCCTACTGCACCTAATTTTGCCAACCATCTTGAATGTTTCATGGTAATATCAAATGCATCTCCGTGAAAAAACCATGCCTTTTTGCCATCCAATTCTAGCACTACCTTATTTTTTATTATAAAATTATCAATTTTAAAATCGACGAATTTTCTAAATAATTCATCATGGTTTCCAGGTACGTAATAAATTTTCTTTTTTTCGGATAGCCATCCAATAAGGTGTTTAACAACTTTCATGTGAGATTTTGGCCAATAATGTTTGCTAAATTGCCAAATATCAATAATATCTCCGTTAAGGATAACCGTTTTTGGATTAACACTTTTTAAATACTGCAACAACTCTTTTGCATGACAGCCGTAAGTTCCTAAATGAATGTCTGATAATACTAAGACTTCAATTTTACGTTTCTTATTTTTCAAACTAAAATTGTTAAATTACTTGTTTTAAATGCCCGCAAGTTCAGTTATTACAGTCATATTAAGGTTTGGAGAATATTAATTATAGGTTAATAATTTGGTATATTTGCACCGCATTTTAATATAAAATTTTATGAGTGGACATAGTAAATATGCCAATATTAAGCATAGAAAAGGCGCACAAGATGCCAAAAGAGGTAAAATATTTACAAGAATTATCAAAGAGATAACCATTGCTGTTAAAGAAGGTGGTGGTCCTGATATTGATATGAATCCGGCTTTGCGCAGGGCAATTGCCAATGCAAAAGGAGTTAATTTACCCAAAGAAACTTGCGACCGCGCCATTAAAAAAGCATCTGGAGCCGATGCAACTACCTATCACGAATTAACCTTTGAAGGCTACGGACCAAATGGGGTGGCCTTTTTTATTGAATGTACAACCGATAACACCAACCGAAGTGTGGCTAATGTGCGGTCAATTTTTAATAAAAATGGTGGCGAACTTGGTAAAAATGGCTCATTAGAATTTATCTTTGACCGTAAAGGTGTTTTTGTTTTAGAACGCGCCAATTTATCACTAGAAATGGAAGATTTAGAAATGGAATTAATTGATGGGGGTGCTTCAGATATTGAATTTGAAGAGGATTTAATTACCGTTTATACCAATTTTTCAGATTTTGGATTGATGTCATCAACGCTCGAAAAACTTAAAATTGAACCTAAAAGTGCAGAGCTAGAGCGCATTCCAAACAATACCAAAGAATTGCCGGTTAACAAAGCCAAAACCATTTTGACTTTAGCCGAAAAATTTGAAGAAGATGACGATGTTCAAAACGTGTTTCACAATTTAGAAATTACCGATGAACTGATTGCCGCAATGGAAGCGGAATAGTGTGGCATCTAATAAAAAAGCGCGGCAGTTTTTTAAAACGGCCGCGCTTTTTTAATTTTGAAAAGGCCTCATTATTTTTTATTTAGCTCAATATAATGGTTGCCAATTAAAAAAGCACCACCAAATAAAAAGGTCATTGAAACGTAGGCAATTTGTTCAGGTAATGTGGTAGTTTCGGCAATTATTGAACCCACTAACAAGCCGATTGCAACGCCAACAGCTAACATTCCAAATTTTAAAGTGTAGCCTTTATCTTGTTTTTTTGTCAAAAACATCGATGCATCAGCACCCTTTTCAATCATTGACAAGCGCTCTTTGTTTCGCGTGGTTAAGAATACATAAAACACACCAAAAATTGAGGAAAAAACAATTAACGGAATTAAAACTTCTTCTATCATAACTTTATTTTTAAATTAATATTCTGTTTCATTACTTATGACGCAGACATTAAAAATAAGGTTACAGTTAACTAAAACATTTTTTGAATTAGCTAGCACATAGCGATAATAAACATTTATAAAACTTTACGATAATGCCAGCGTGTTGACGGAAAAGTAATTGGTTCTCCCGATAGCAATCGGGACAGGCAGTTCAACAAAGGTTTAGCTCAGCGCGCTTTTATTTTATAAGTGTTCGATAATTTTCAATTCATTGGTTGTGCTACGCACCCAACGAAAGCTTGGCGGTTAGCTAATGGTGTTCTTGTTATACCGTCTGTTTTTGTTTATGTTCTGCACAGTCAATACGTAATTCATTGTCAGTAAGTTTGGTGTTTAGAAGCCCGCAAAAGTGTTTTTGTCCGTTTTTGTTTGCCTTGTAAAAATGACAAGTAAAACACATTCTTTGAATGGTGATAACACCCGATTTATTCAAATGAAAAATGATATCCAACAAACTTAAAAGTAAATTCTCTTTGTCAGTTAAATGCAATTTGTCTATTGGAACTTGTATTTGTTTTGCAAACAAGGATGTTTGCTCTGCAATAGCTTGCCCCTTTTTTGTTAAATGAATAATGTAGCTTCTGGTGTCGTGTGGCTCATATTCTTTTTTGATAAGTTGTTTTAGTTCAAGTGTTTTAATAGTTTCACTTATGGTAGCCTTTGTCATATTAAATTCGTCCGCCAAATAGCTTACTTTTCTTTTTTCATCAGAGTGATGTAATAGAAAAATAAGCACTTGCACTTGAATTGGACTTAACGAAAACTCTTTACTCTCATTCCAAAGCAACACTCTAAACGCTTGAGAAACCCTTTCTAAAGAGGCAACAATTTTACTTTCTATGCTCGAATTTTGATGCCCTAAATCAAATGCAGATTTTTTCATTGATTACAATTTTCCATTTCAATGATGAAGTAACCTTGGTTTATTATATCTGCTTCCCAATTAGGTTGTAGTGTTTCTATGTGACAGAACGTACATTCCTTTGATGCTAATGGTTGTTCTTCTTGTCCTTTTGTTTTAATATAGCTTTTGCAATACTTTAAAATTACGGCTGTATCTTTAATTTCATCGGGAGCAAGAATATCAAAATGCATGACTGTTCCCTCCTTTTTGGTTACATTTGTGTCCCAAACTGCTACTTTCATTTTAGTTGTCGATTTATTTTAAGTTTAACTAATGCCTGAAATATAGGCTTAAAGAGAGACAATGTTTATGATTGATTTCATTTTTTAATAAATGATAAAATACCCCACAAAGATAGTTATCCTAACTTTATGGGGCAAATTTTTTAGCCTTTTACGTCAGCCATTGAAGCGCCAAAATTGATGTGTAATACATTTCCGTTTGGAGTAAGCAATGCCGGAACAGATTTTACGCCAGCTTTTTCTGCTTCTGCAATTCGTTTGCGGTCTTCACCAATGTTAACTATTTCTACATTGGTAGTACCAATAAGATCAATGATGTCGTGTTCTGCACTGATGCACACTGGACATCCTGCGTGATAAAAAATTGATTTTGCCATTTTTTCAATGATTTAAATTGTTGTTTGGCATTATTGCCGTTACAAATATAGTTAGGATAACTAACAAAAACAAATAAATATTTTAAAAATTAAATTTTGTTCCTTATAAATCGTCATTTACTGTTAATTGAGTAGCCTGTTACACTTGCAGTCAACGGCAGTTCCTCGATTGGTTGGGGCAGGTTATCTAAAAACCGCCATTAATTCGTCATAAATAGAAAAAAATAGAAGCAAAAGAATTGATTTATTGAACAGTAATAAAAATTTTACCAAACGGATGTTCTAAAAATAGCTGTGTTAAAAAGGATAAAAACGGTTTAGTAACAATTACAATAGTAATAGTCCTAAATATACAATTTTAATAAATCGGCAGGGTGGTAAGCTGGTCTGCCGCCTGCCTGCCGGCGAGGCAGGTTTTCGATAAAATCCATTTCAAAGCCATAGTCGGAAAGTTGTAAACTATCCACAAAAAGGTCGATTAAACGCACTTCGTTGTCTTGCGAAATGGATTCATCAAGGCAGTGGGTGTAAAACTCTACCTGATACCTATCTTTTCCTGTAATAAATTTCATAAAGCATCCATTTAATAACAGTATAAAAATACTGAAAATCAATTTATTAAGCAAATAAAAATAATTTTAAGTTATTAACAATCAGATTGTTGATTATTTTGTAAGGAAATAGGTTTTTAGATAGTTTGACGGTTTATGGTATGGTGTCGTGCGGGATTACGAAGCGATTTCCTATTAGTTTACACCGACTTTTTTTACGAGCTATAAATGCCCGAATACCTCTGAAACCCGCATGCACTATACCATGTGCTAGGCAACGGTGTTCTATTGTTTCTTTATAATCCAAATATCTTGTGGCAAACATTTTCCTTTCTCAGGTTTTGTTTCAATATGCTCTAATATCTCAACATTACTGAATAATTTTCTCATAAATCCTTGTGGATGAAATGCGGAATAAGTCCTATGTCCCTCTTTTACTTTTCCTCTAACAACCAATTTGTCATTATTATACTTATCCAATTCCAAATCTGTCAATTTAACCTTGAAATTGTCTCCTTGAGTTGTCAGAAACATTATCCCATTTGGTTTTAAAATCCGATACAACTCATTGTACCAATCATAATGTAGCTGCTCGGAAAGATGAGTAAAAATAGAGATGCCATAAATCACGTCTACAAAATTATCATCATATAGCAGTTGAGCATTTAATGAATTTTTATTGAATTGAATACCTGTCAAGTTTTTTGAACACCAATCAATTGATTTTTTATTATAATCAGTGCCAAAATATTCGCACCCATTACCAATCACGTTTGGTAAATGTCTAATTATCCGACCAGGTCCGCATCCCCAATCAAGTATCCGTTTATCTTTTAAATCAATATGTTTTTTAAAATGGTCTGTCAACCACTTAGCAGTCTCGGTACTCTCAGTATAATATTTTTGATAGTTAATCTGGAATGATTCATAAATCAGGTAGTCAGGTGGTAACTTTACATCTGGATTTTTTGATTTAAAATCCTTGTTAATCTTACGATTTTTAAATTTTTGCATATAATATCTCACCCAATCAGTGAAATATATTAATCCAAGTCCTCTTAGTAAATTTGAAATCTGTCCTTTTTTCATTTATTTCTTATCTATCAGTTTTTTGCTCAAATATAAATTATATTCTTGTCGTGTTAAAATCACGTTATTGGTTTGCAGAATGTTTTTCACACTGTTGCTAACGGTCTCGGCTATGAGTAGTTGCGAGGTTTTGCTCCAACTTCTTGATACAAAACAATCATTTCTTGTAAGTAATAATTTAAAGCGTCCTTTTCGGATGGATTAACTGAGGCAATGATAATTAAAAAAACAACTTTTATAATTTTACGATTTTTGTTAAACAAATTAATTTACAGGCACAAAAATCGGGTGTATTTATTCCTTTTCCTTTGACATTTGTCAAAAAAATTAGATACTTGTCACTCTGCTTAAAGTTTCAAGAGTAATTCCTAAATAAGAAGCAATTTGGCTTCTTTTGACAAATTTAACCACATCAGGATTTTTTTCAATCAAGAGATTATACCGCTCTTTTGCAGTATAAAATTGTAATGCCTTTACTCTCTGTTGAACTCTCATCAAATGTTCTGTAAGCAACGTCAAATACTCAGCATTCATTTCCTTTGAATTTTCTATTGCTTTTTTTAAATCAAGTTTTGAAATTCTTAGAATCTCTGTATCTATTACAGCTTGAATATACTGGTCGCTAGGGATCTGGCTATGAAAACTTTCTAATGCTGTAATAATTGTCCTACTTGTACCGAACCAACCCGTTATATCTTGTCCGTCTTTAAGATAATAAACTCTTAATATCCCCTTAGTAACAAAAAACAAATCATAACATCTTTGCCCTTCCGACAATAAAAGCTCGCCTTTTCTTATTCTTTCCTCTTTTGCTAATTCTAGTATTTTCATTTTTAAGTATTTCTATAATGGAATGCCAACGTTACGGTGGGGGTTGATAAAGTTCAGGCGATTGGAACATCGTCATCGTCCCACGAGACGACGCTGGATTGAAACGATTATGTTTCCTAATCCGCAGATAGCCTGCATTTTATTAACCCCTTGTTACCGCTTGGTGTTTTTTTATTTTTTATTTTTACGACCCTTCAATAGTTTTTTCTCATCTCCATCAAGTTTCCGTTGCAATTTCTTCACATCTTCTGCTGGTGGAAGGTTTTCTGGTACGATTCCTCTTTGTGTGAGCATTTCTAACAGCAAGGTTATTGTCAATATGTTCTTTTTCAATCATAGTTTGTCCTTTCAGGTCTTTGCTTTGTACATTCAATCCAGTCATCTCTGCCGCTAAATCTTTCGCTTTTATACTAATCGTAGGTAGAAAATCAGCAACAGGTCGGCTAACTGGTGCACCCATTTTACGTTTAAGCATTTGGGTATTTAATCTGAATAATGCTTGATCGCCTTTACTTCTAATTATTGCAAATCCTTGGTTGTCAACACCACGTTCATAAAGAATGCCTGAAAGTTGTTTCTCAGTTTGACTTAATTTCTCACGAGCTTTCACCCGTTCAAATTCTAAAATTCGTTGTTCAACTATTTCTGCTCGACGTGTTTGTACTGCAAAATAGTTTTGGGCAAATGCAATTTCTTCTTTTCGGCTATCTCCATTTTGAGCAATCAGATAACAGGCGTACCTTGTTAAAAGAATGTCATCTATTTCTTTTTCAGCACCTTTGGGCATTGGTATCGTTTTCCTGATGTCAGGAAAATGATAATCTACTTCTTCTCCAGCATTAATACATGCATCTTTAGCTTTTTGGATAACTTTTTCAAAATTCTCCCATTTACTATATCCTAACAGTTCCTACAATTCTCGTGCACTCCAACATTCAATACCTTCCAAATCTGAAGCAACGGCTTCAAATTGAGAAAATAAATTCTTGATTTCTTCAGATTTCATCTAACTTTATTTTAAGCCCTAAATTTATCAAATATCAATCAAATGTCAGATATTTATAATTCTTTTTCTATATTTCCTATCAAATAGTTCTGTGTTTCCGTCTTTTACACTTGGCGGTAACGTTCCCGCGCTACACGCAGGCTGGGATTAAAGATGCGTAATCTTTCGGTTAAAAACAAATGTATCAAATACAAAACTATTTTCAAATTAAGCCAAATCCCCAGCCTGCTTGTAGCGTGTGTTGGCGGTTCGTTTTTTTTTCTCTGCTTCATTTCAATTTCTTTATTGCATTACTTTCCGACAGAGATTTCATTTGAGCAATAGCAACTTTGTTGAGCTGGATAAGTCGTTCGTTTTGCGGTAAGTTTTGTTGAATAAGTAAAGCATTTATACTTTCCATATTACTCAACACAACCAATTGTACTAATGTTGCATAATCTCTTATGTTTCCGTTTTTATCGGTATTGGTTTCTCTCCATTCTTTAGCTGTTATTCCGAAAAGTGCAACATTCAATAAATCCGCTTCATTGGCGTACACAAAACTTACTTGTTGTTTCGTGATTTCTTTCGGGATTAGGTTTTCTTTGATTGCGTCTGTATGGATTTGGTAATTTACTTTGGCTAAGGTTCTTTGTAAATTCCATTCTAATTTCAGGCGACTGTTTTCATCATCTTTTAGTCGTTGAAATTCATTGACTAAATAAATCTGAAATTCAGGGCTTAACCACATTGCAAAGTGAAAAGCAATGTCTTTGTGTGCAAAAGTACCTCCGTAACGTCCTACTTTAACAATCATTCCAACCGATTTTGCACGGTCAATCCATTGTCCAACAGACATTATGAACCTGTTTGTTCCTGCTTCTTGTCCAATTACCCCGAATTCGGGGTAATTAAAATTTGGGTTGTTGATTTTCTCCCAAACACCCAAATATTCCAATGTGTTTTTATTGGATATCCATTTCCCAATTAGTCCACTTCCTTCACGAAAAGAAGTCGTCATATCAGTCAAGCTGATATAGTCAGTTTCATTTTGATGAATAACTGTAATTGTGAATTCGTTGACGTTTAAGGTTCTTCCTTTTGCCATATTAGCTCTTGTAATTGACAAATTTAAAAAAATGTATGAGCTAATTAACCTTGGTCGTCTAAATAATCCTGCCAAATTTCTTCCCATTCATTTCTATGAGCTTCCGCTGATGAATAGGTAGAATAATCAACTTCTGTTTTTTCATTATATTCTTGTTTTTCATATTCTCCTGTTTCTGGATGTTGAATGTATTCAAAACGTGATTTGTGTTCAACAGTCATTACTCCTGATTTACCCAACTCAGTATTTGTTTTCAATTTGAAACATTTTATTGTCGCTAAATTTAAAGTTACTCCGCCGTGTGTAACTACTCTTGGTGAATTCATAATTTGTTTAGTTGTTGTTTAGTCCAAATGTTCTTGCTCCAAGTTTGTTTTTAAAAAGAGGTTCCTTTCTAATCGCTTCATCTGCTGTTATTGTTTGGGGTATTAAAATTGAAAACTGAAAATTGTTTCCGTAGTTTGGATTGTTTTCAACCAATTCTTTTAGCGTTTTGTTATTGCCGTGCCCGTTTGTTGAAACATAACTTTTCCAACGTCCCCAAATTCCGTCTTCGCCATAAGCTGAACCAACTTAAAGTTTTCCTGTGTTTGTGTCGCTTATCAAATAAATGCCTTTGGTTACAGAAAGCATATCACTTTCAAACCGCTACTTAGATACTTAATTGCTTGAACCTTTGCCTTGGCATAGCACCATCAGCAAAACGCGTCAACTCTTTCCCGAAGGTATTTTTGAAGAAGTGTTTACCCAAGTTTTAAAACTATGCGTTGAAGCCGGTCTGGTAAGTGGTCATACCCAAGCCATTGATTCAGCCCCAGTAAAAGCCAATGCCTCGATGGACAGTTTGGAAATTAAAGTGC